>NZ_JCAMRT010000039.1:0-27804 GCF_059821225.1 Paenibacillus sp. sg306046 | reverse complement strand
CCATAATGAACTGGCCTTCAATTCAGTTACATCGTGCATTAAAGCCGATTTTCGTTCTGCGAAAGTTGAGTAATTAACTAAATATATCAAAGGAGACCAGTGAATGGTTACTGTTGATAAGGTTGTAGAAGAAATAAAACGAGCGTTCCCTCAGTTACAAATTGATCAAGATGATGACGATGTGAGGACATTATTGTATCTGGACAATAAAATCATCACTGCTGAAATATCGCATGAAGACGATGCTGTACAAGGTATTACAGTAGACTTGAAAATGTACTTTAACGCTTACTCGGAAACATGGTCGAATGATGATGATGTATCTGAATCACTCCAAGACCACAAAACCTGTATATCTGCAATTCAGCATCTTTATAATTTAACAGATATACAACCAGATATTACAGATGAGACTGAACATCATGATGATACACAAGGGTTTTATACCATATCGTATAATTTCGAGTATGTAGCACAAAAAAAAGATGAGAACATTGAACATCAAGACGATCTAAATGTGTTCTACCTAACAGCTCATATCTTGGTTGGAGAAACAAAAAGGACTTTAATAGCGATAATTCAAGCGTTATTGGATACAGGATCTTACTATATAGATCACTTCTCAGAGTGTCAGTATGATGAGCAATTGTTTGAGCAAGGGTATCGAAATTTTGGACATATTTTACAGACATTTATTGAGACAGAAAAGAAATATAAGGAACATTATGAAATGATATAGGTTTTCTTTTGCAAAGTAAGCGCCAAATAGGTCAGTGTATAGAAACATTCCTAAGTCTCTGAGACAATTCCTGTATCTGCTAATCCAAAAGTGTACCACTTACCTAGCATTCGCTAACGTAAAAGTTGACCACCCCGAGCGACGTCCCTGTTATGCTGAATTTAGATCAGCAGCCAGGGGGAAAGGACATGTACGGGATGGTGGATAAAGAATATGTTCGAAAAAAGCACATTGTCGATGGGTGGTCTATCCGAAGACTGAGTACACAATTGAATATCGCTAGACAACCTGGATTCCCGAAAACACATAACGAGGAGCGTGTAAACCCGCATAAACACTAAAATCAGGCTCGTTATGAGTCCTAACACATAACGATGATTTTCTAAGGGGTGTTACCACTGAATCCCTTGATACTACTGGGTTTTTGTCCAATCCTCGTTATGTAATGCCGGGAATCCAGGAGACAAACCGTTCGGAAATTGCTGGCGGATGCAGAGGTTCCGGCATACAGCCGGCAGCAAGAGAGAGCTTGCCCGGTCATGGGTCCCCGCGCATACATCGAACAAATCCTTGAAGAAGACAAGAAAGCTCCTGCGAAGCAGCGGCACACGTCCGCAAGAATCTATGAACGTTTGACCAACGAACACGGTTTTGCGGGTGGGGAATCCACCGTCCGCCATTACCTGCGAAAGCTTAAAGGAACGGCTAAAGAATGCTTCCTGAAGCTTGAAGCTAGTCCCGGTGAGCAGATGCAGATCGACTTTGGTCATGCAGAGATCGATCTCGCTGGCAAACGAATCAAAGTATGCTTGTTCTGCATGCGACTCAAGTACAGTCTAGTCCCTTTCGTCGTCGCCTTTCCTACCGAACGCCTGGAAGCCTTCCTCGAAGGCCATGTAAGAGGCTTGGCCTATCTGGGTGGCGTTCCCAAGGAAGGACTCTACGACAATGCCACCACGCAGGTCATCCAAATACTAGCCGGACCTGAGCGCGAAGAACATACCTGGTTCTCCAGCTTGCGCGCTCACTACCTCTTCGACAGCCACTTCTGTCAACCGGCACATGGCAATGAAAAAGGCACCATTGAGTCGCTGGTGAAATACGTCCGTAGCCGCGTGCTGGTTCCTGTCCCGTCTTTTGGCTCTTGGGAGGAGCTGGCTGCTCACTTGCTGCGCTGGTGTGAGCAGGAGAAGGCAAAACGCGCCGACCTTTGGCTGGACGATCAAGCAGCGCTTAGACCGCTTCCTGCAAGCGCATTTTCATCGGCACGCCTCGTTCCGGTCAAAGTGAACAGCTATGCGCTCGCAACCGTAGACCGCAACCAATACTCGGTTCCGTGTGTGCATGTCGGACAGATGATCATGGCCAAAGTGTATGTGGATGGCATTGAGTTTATCGCATGCCGTGAGCTTGTTGCTTCACACGTCAGGTGCTACAAACGTAGCGAGATTCGCATGGAGATCGGTCACTACTTGACGGCGCTTGAGCGCAAGCCGCATGCCGTCACGCACGCCTCCGTTGTTAGGCGGCTTCCCCCTGTATTTGGCAGGCTGCGCGAACACATGACGCAATCCCATAGCCAGGGTTACAAGGGCTTTTTACCAGGCCTGTTGATTAACCAGAATGTGTAACTGTGATGGGAGCAAAATCGATTGAGAGCAGACGATCTATGCTCATGATCCATTCAATAGGGAGTTCACCAAGAAGCAGTAAACGGGTGAACCGAACAAACGTGAGCTCTGCGTGACGAGGAAATGTCCGCTTTGCGCCGTCGAACAACCATTTGAAGCGTACAAATACGATCAGCGCGGAGAACAGCTGGCCATAGACAGCATTTTCGGTTGTACCAAACAACGTCGGGATGTTGACGTGCTGCTTGATCCAGCGAAAGAACACTTCGATTTGCCAGTGTGCTTTATAGATCAGGGCAATTTGTTCCGGCGTCACATCCATCAAATCGGTCACAACGCGAATTTCTCTGCCCTCGAAATCATGAAAGATGACCACACGGTGACGTTGCTTCGACCGACATTGTGGGGTCCCGAGCTGGCAGGTCATATCCCTAATAACTGAGGAGTCGGCAACAGTTTGACGCCGCAGGGCATACGGTTTTTCAAAGTGGATATGGTCACGAAGCCGGATGACAAAGGACTGCCCTTCTTGTTTATAACGATCCAGGCGCTCCAGTTTCCCATAGGCACGATCCATAACCATGATATAATCAGGGTTTTCCAAAGATTCGCAGACCGGTCCATCGTGCTTGGTGCCAATCGTTTCCGTGACATCCACAGGCTGTCCGTTTTGAGATCGTAGAGCCACATGCAGTTTCACTGCAGCCCGCTCTCCGTGATAAGGAGCCCACGGCAGCCGGGTTTTCCCCACGGTCATGGTCGTCGAATCAAGCAGCAGCAGCTCCTTTGGAAATGCCAGCTTTCGCCGGGTTTCCCGGTTGCATTTGCCAACGAGCAGTTGAAAACCTTGTTTAAACACAGCAAATGGCACATCGGCGGCTTTTCCAGAAAAACTGGAACAGTGGACGGGCGTGAGACCACTGCGAGCGGCATGATCCGCACCATAACGATACCCGGACCATTCTTCGCTGGCTGCGGCTACCCAATATTGAAGCAAGTGATAGACGGTGAATTTTCGCGCTACATCGACATAGCCCACCGCCTGGATGATCGTTTGTACTTCTTCTGGCTTCAGAACCGTTTGTAGAATTGCTTGAATCATGGTAGACTTTTTCATGGAGTCGTCACCTTCCGGCCGTTTGTAGGGGTACAAACAGTTTACCGGATTGACGGTTCTTTTTCTACCATTTTGTGGTTAATCAACAGGCCTGCATGAATATATTAATTTGAAATTGAACAAAGAACGACTGGGGAATCTCCAAAGTCGTTCTTTATTTTTTCTGTAAAATATCTTTAGAAATCTTATGTATCAACTTAATTTCATCAATGGTTGTTTGTCGCAGAAATTGATTATGAACTTCCAACACAGCCCTTTTATCAAAATAATCAGATGCAACATCAACCCCTGCTAAATCAAAGAAGACTCCATAATCCGTATCCAGCGCGACAATAATCTTCTCAAGCGAATCTATAGAAATGTTTCGAGTTCCTCGTTCTACAGCTCCGATATAGGAATACTTCAACTGAGCTTTTTCTCCGAGCTGTTCTTGAGAAAGTCCTTTTTGCTTTCGCAGCATGCGAATACGTTCGCCAATCAATTTTCTTAAACTACTCAATTCAACCACCTCATTACTAGAGTAGGTTTTTAGGGATATCGCTGAAAGACCTATATTAATTAAAAATATTGATTTTTTAACTTATAAGTTCTATAATTACAAAAGAAAACTTTGTATAAAAATAACAAAAATGGACCATCAATTCTTCTGGTTTAATATCCATATGTTAGGAGGCGTCCCTGTGCACCCCATCCAAACCCAGCTCGAAACAATGCTCCAAGAAGAAGCAACGCTAATCCAGAGAATTCGCCTCTGCCGAGACTTTATCGACACCCTGCTTAAATACGTCTCCCACAACGCGGATCAGATTCACATCCTCACGACAGAGGATATTCTAACTTCCGTGCACACGATTGCTCAAGATCTCGATACGGAGCTGCTCCATGTCAGGCTTGAGAAGGTAATCCTCGAGAACAAGCTAAGAAGTCTACAGCCTTCTGTTGAGCTGTTTGATACCTCAGAACGGAGCAGTGCCAGTAAACAGTCCGGCTATGTTTGAATTAAAGAAGTTCTTTATTTCAATTATGTACGATTGCAATCCCAATATCCGTCATCTTGGGATGCAAAGCTCAGGCACTGCTGAGAATACTGTTGTGGGCCGCGTTTGGGGAGTAGATAGATTCTTAAAGAAATCAATAAATCAGTTCAAAGACACCTGATACCAATCCAGGTGTTTTTGCTTTTTGCCTACACGTTCTCCTAGTGGTCATGTTCCATCCCCTCCAATATCCGCCAAATGTACTCCCTATATTTCCCTGTAACTATTCTATTTACGTAAAATTACTACGTTTTAACACTTCCCTCACAATCTATTAAACCTTCGATAACAAAATTCAAATATCGAACACAATGCACTTGAAACGTTCATAATGTTTAACACTTAGAAAACAGACAAACTGCACGTTCATTTCGTAACATGAAAGCAGGCAGTAGACGACACAACTAATAGCAAACTATCGAAGGTGACGATGATGCGCAAGCGGCTCAACTTGTTGTTAAAGCTAGGTCTTGTTTTGGCGATTGCAGCTGGTGCGCTTTACTACTGGCTGCGTCCGCTTTTGGTCAGAATCGAAAGTACGACGTTGGCTAGCGGCATACATGTAAAGTTTAGGACCCAAGGAACGAATGTAGAAGAATACACGAATCAAGCCTGGCAGCCCTATTTCGCCAAGGGGATTAATATGGGGGCGACGATCCCCGGGCATTTTCCCGGTGAACTGCCCGTTTCGGAGGCTGAATATGAGAGATGGTTCGGCATGATTCAGGACATGGGGGTGAATGTGATCCGGGTGTATACAATCATGATGCCCGAGTTCTACGAGGCCCTGGTCAAATACAATAGGAAACATCAGGAAAAGCCGCTTTTCTTTATGCAGGGCATTTGGAGTCCTGAGGAACAGCTGATTGAAGGGCAGGATGCATTCGATCCCGAGATCAAGCAGAAATTCGAGCAAGAGATTAAGGACGCAGTCGCGGCGGTTTATGGAAAAACGACACTCACGCCCGAGCCGCATTCGGGAAAAGCAGGAGGTGCCTATAAGTATAACGCTGGACCTTATCTCATGGGCTGGATTGTGGGGACAGAATGGGACCCGAAGATGGTGAAGGGGACCAATGATTTGCATGCGGACATCGCAGACTATGAAGGGAAATATTTCCGTAATAAGCCGGGAGCGAACGCGTTTGAAAAGTGGCTGGCCTTGATGGTCGACACGGCGGCGCAAACGGAAATTCAGTATGGCTGGCAGCATCCCATGGCCTTCGCCAATTGGGTGACGACGGACCCGCTCGCGCATCCGGGCGAGCCGCTTGTTGAAGAGGACCTGGTTAGCGTCGATCCTACGCATATTGAGGTAGTGGATTGGGAGGCAGGGTATTTTGCGTCGTATCATGTGTATCCGTATTATCCGGATTTCTTTACCTTTGATAAGTCGTTTCAGGAAATGACCAACAGCAAAGGTCAAATTGATAGTTACTACACCTATCTGCATAAATTAAAAGAAGCGCACCCCAATCTGCCAATCATGGTTACGGAATTTGGCGTGCCGGCTTCCTTGGGCGTAGCCCACTTGGGCACGCTCGGCCGCAATCAAGGCGGTCATAACGAGCAGCAGCAAGGAGAGATTGATGCGGAATTACTGCAGCAGATTCACGGTTCCGGCTACTCGGGAGCGATCTTGTTCACGTGGCAGGACGAATGGTTCAAGAAGACATGGAACACCCAACGCTATGATGAAGCGGATCGCCGGGCGTACTGGTATAACACGCTGACGAACGAGTCCTTCTTCGGGGTACTCGGGATGTTCCCGAGCAAAGACGATGTGATTCACATTGATGGAGACGCCTCGGATTGGAACAAGCTGAAGGATAAGAAGAAGCTCGAGGTGCAGGCTCCCGGCTTTGAGGAGATTTGGGCCACGCATGATGAAGGCTACCTTTACTTGATGGCGAAGCTAGCGGAGCCGTTCGATCCGTCGAAGGAAAGCATCTATTTCGGAGCGGATACGCTGCCCGGGGGCAATCGCCATGGACCGGAGCTTCACGGCATGACATTGGATGAAGGATTGGAAACCTTAATCGAGCTGTCGGATGAACATAAAGGACGCTTGACGATCGCTTCCAATTACGATATTCATGCCCGGATGTATGAACATTCCGGACTGCCGGAGATCGATCCGAAGGAAAAGCAGGATGATTCGGGGATTTTCAAGCCTTGGAAGCTGATTGTCAATTATTTGCTGGAATATCCCGACTCCCGGATGAACCATCCCTTCGGAGATGTAGAGGTTGGCATACTGGAGAGAGGCACCAGCGATCCGTCGAGTCCCGAATACAATTCGAAGGCGATGTGGCAGGTTCAAGGGCAGGTGCTCGAGCTGCGTATACCGTGGATGCTGCTGGGATTCAGCGATCCGAGCTCTCTGAGTGTCATCAACTACAGCGCGCCGACCCACAATAAATTTGAATTGACGCAAGTGGAAGGTGTTCGCATCGTTCCGTGGAGGGTGAAGAATGATCAAGTCGCCCTCCCGGACAGCTCGGCTGCGGCGCAGCCGGTTCCGGTGTCCGCTATGCCATTGTACACATGGCAGCGCTGGGAAGATAAGCAGGTTAATTACGTGGAACGGCCGAAACAAAGCTACTACATCATGAAAGAGGCGCTGAATAAGATCAGCGGCCCCGTTATTCGTAGCGATCCATCAGGCAGATGAAGCAGAGGAGAGTGAAGGAGTGTACACCAATCTGAATGTAGCCATACAAGCGTTATATATGATTTTGGCTTTTAATCTGGCTTGTATGGTCATCATTTATGCCGTCAAGCTGAGAAATATAAGAAGGAGAAAACTGAACGATCGGTTTCAAACGAAGTTTAAGGATTACCTGACGTATGTTCAAGCCAATCTGGATGGGATGGAGCCGTTAAGGGTCCCTCCCTGGACGATGAACCCGGTGGAAAGGGAGGCGATGCAGGAGAAGCTGCATGATATGATCGAATGCTTCTCGGGCGAACAGCGGTACAAGCTGGTTCGGCTTTGCCAGGACCTGGGGCTCGTGCGGCATCATCTGGAGCGCTTTAACAGCCGGACTTATCGGGTGAAGCTGGATGCCGCGTATCACTTGGGATGTATGCGGGTGAAGGAGGCGGCGCCGGGTTTACTGGACATGTTAAAGGAGCATCCGCTCAATTCGTCGCTGTTTGTCGTCGCCCGGGCTGCAGCCAAGTGTGCCCGCGACCAGCAGGAGCTCGAAGCGATGGTTCAGATTTTGCTTCAGCACAACAAGAAGTGCTACGAGCTGATTGTGAATATGATAGCCGATTCGGAAGTGGATGCCGGTTCCTTGTATACGGGCTATGTGAGTCATCAGAATCCAGCTTACGTTCGAATCGGGCTGATCGGGTTGAATGGTTACACCGATCCGGCAGCGGCCTCAGCGGTCTTCCGTCTCATGGATTCCAAGCATGAAGACATTCAAGTCAAAGCGGTGGACGTTTACTTGAAAAGCTCCCGTCTGCTGCCTAGAAACGTCGTTAGCAGGCTGCTGAGTCATCCGAATCTCGCCATTCGCCGGTTGACGATAGAAGCGTTGGCCGACATCAAAAATTCGGCTTATGTCGAGCTGATGAAAACCAGTCTGGGTGATGCCGATCAGCGAATCGTGTATGCGTCGGCCAAAGGCTTGCTCCGGTTGGGAGAAGAAGGTATGGTGGCGCTTTGTGAGAGCGCCGCAGCGGTTCAAGGTACGGAACGCGGGCAGTTCATGCAGCAGCTGATTGAGGATGAGATCAAGCATCTGTCTATGCAGCTGCACAATTGGAATAAGCTCATGCAATATAACCTGCTCATGTATACCTATGACAAAATATTTCACAAGTCCAAACGTATCTATCGTGTCGTATAGGAGGGTTGCGTAAACATGTGGGTTTTCGAGTATCAAACGGTGGTAGATTCATTCCTGAAAGGGCTAAGGGAGTTTTTGCTTTATTACAGCTATGCCGCTCTCTTTTACGTCATTCTCGTCACGGTGCTTTATTATTTCATCTTCGGATTTTCGATTCGGCATATTTTCTCGCTCAAGCGGGGAATCCAGTACAATCGGATTAATAAGCTATCCAGCTCCAGCCAGCTTCCGCCGGTTTCCTTATTGGTACCGGCCTATAACGAGGAGTTAACGATTATTGAGAACGTCAGGTCGCTGCTCGCGCTTAATTATGCAGAATATGAGGTGATCGTCGTCAATGACGGTTCACAGGATCAGACCTTGACGTGCATGCTTGAGGAATTCAAGCTGGAGCCCATTCATCCGGTGTACTCCAGCAGCATTAAGACCGGAAAAATCAGAGGGGTGTACTATAATCCCGATTATCCCAATCTATATTTAGTTGATAAAGAAAATGGTGGGAAGGCAGATTCGCTGAACGCAGGCATCAACCTTTCCCACTACGCGTTGATCTCAACGATTGATGCGGACTCTTTGCTCGAAAAGGATGCGTTAACGAGGATTGCCCGGGTCTACATGGAGAACCCCGAGGTGACGGTTGCCGTTGGCGGCAATGTTCGAATCGTGAACAGCTGTACCGTGGAAGACGGCATCGTGAAGGATGTTCAATTTCCTCGTAAGCTGCTGCCGGCACTGCAGCACGTCGAATATACGAAAGCCTTCCTCGGCGGTAGGATCGGCTGGAGCGCTGTCAATGGCCTCATTATTATCTCTGGAGCCTTCGGCGTGTTTCAAAAGGAGAAGGTCATCGCAGTCGGCGGTTACCGTGGGGGCTACCCCGGTGAAGATATGAACATTGTGATCAAGCTTCACCGTCACTGCCTGGAGAATAAAATCCCATACCGGGTAGCGTTTTGCCCGGATGCCGTTTGCTGGACCCAAGCCCCGGATTCGTACCGGATCTTGAGCAGCCAGCGCAAGCGCTGGGGGCGGGGAAATCTGAAAAATATGATTGAAGAAGGCATTCACATGGTGCTGCGCCCGAAATACAAACTATTCGGAATGCTGACACTTCCCTATAACATCGTGTTTGAAACATTGAATCCGTACTTCCGCCTCAGCGGCCTGCTCGCTATATTGGGCTACTGGATGCTGAATATGACGGATTGGTACACCGTTGTTATCTTTTCGTTAGTCAATTTATTTTCCTGCTTTGCCTTAAGCCTGGGGGCCTTGTTTATTGAAGAGGCGGCCTTCAGTCGTTACCCCAAGCTGGGCGACCTGAACAAAATGATCTTGTATTCTCTCCTGATGTTTGTAGGCTATCGGCAAGTTGGAGTTTGGTGGAGGTTAAACGGACATGTCCAATTCCTGCGCAATAACAACTCGTGGGGAACGATGGTCCGTACTAACTTTAATAAATAGCAATCCCATACAAAACAAGAGGAGTGGAGAAGATGGCGGTATTGGTTCATGATCCGATTCAAGAAGCGATGTTGCAATTAGCAGAACGAGTTCAGGCTTTCTATGAAAAGGGGGCTCCATGCGGGATGATCCTTGCGCCATGCGCAGCGGCGGGCCCGAAGGTGCTGGAACACATGCAGTCCTATATGAGCGGCTTTGAGCCGGAGATACCCCTTCATGGCTTCTACTTGGAATCCAGCGGCCTTCTCGGCATCGTTCTGTCTGGGCAAAAGCTTATCCATACCCACTATGCATCGCTCGTGCTCAAAGAATTTCTGGAGCAGCAAGACTTGCTCGAAGGTCAGATGGTCGTCGCCAGCTTCCCGGAGAGCGGAGAGCTCTCGGAACAGTCGATGTCAGAGCTACTCCATACGACGCTTCAAGGGAAAGGCGAGAGCCGCGATATTCACCTGTTCATGAATCATGGGGTTCAGCAGGGAATTACATCCATTCTTATCGCTGACCCGGACGAGGTGAGCAGAGAGTTTGTCAAGCTGAGGCTTGAGATCAACGGCTACAAGGTAGAAGAGGCGAAGGACGGCAATGAAGCGCTCGAGAAATTTGAGAAAACGATGCCTAACCTGGTGATCACGGAGCTGAACCTGCCGATTCTCGACGGGTACCAGTTGATCGACAAAATCCAGAGAGACTATGCCGGTGAAAGACAAGTCATCGTTCTAACGGATAAGCAGCTGCCGAAAAGTATGGACCGTGCCTTTGAATTGGGCGCATCCGATTATGTGACGAAGCCCTTCTCCATCTCGGAGCTGGAATGGAGAATTAAAAAGCTTGCTTCACGTCTGGGCTAATCTACGAGAACACATAGGAGGGTGGAATCATCATGAACGCATATAACCAGCTAACATATAAATTTCAGACCAAAACGGCCGAAATCGGGGTCATCGGTCTCGGCTATGTAGGACTGCCTTTATGCATGGAGATGGCGAAGGGCGGGTTTAAGGTATACGGTATTGATCTCGATGTCCGCAAGGTAGAGTCGCTTCAAAGCGGCCAATCGTATATTCAAGACGTTCCGAACGAAGAAGTGCTGAAAGCGATCAAGTCCGGCCAGTTTATTCCGACCGACGACTACCATAAGGTTCAAAGGCTGGATGCGATCAGCATCTGCGTACCGACTCCGCTCAGTGAGAACCAGGACCCGGATACCTCTTATATTCAGAGTGTAGTCCGGGAGATCAAGAAAAATCTCAAGCGCGGAGCCTTGATCATCCTGGAGAGCACCACCTATCCGGGAACGACGGAGGAGCTCATCCAGTTCGAGCTGGAAGCACAAGGACTGAAGGTGGGCAAGGATTTCTTCCTCTGCTTCTCGCCCGAGCGGGTTGATCCGGGTAATCCCAAATTCAACACCTATAATACGCCCAAGGTGATCGGGGGTACGACGGAAGCGTGCATCGACCTCGGCGTAACCTTATACAGCCATGTCGTGAAGGACGTCGTCCCTGTTTCCTCGCCGAAGGTAGCGGAGATGTCCAAGCTGCTGGAAAATACGTTCCGCAGTATTAACATTGCGTTCATTAACGAAATGGCCATGATGTGCGACAAGATGGACATTGATGTCTGGGAGGTCATTAAGGCAGCGTCGACGAAGCCGTTCGGCTTCATGCCCTTCTATCCGGGACCTGGCATCGGCGGTCACTGCATCCCGCTGGACCCGATGTATTTATCCTGGAAAGCCAAGGAATTCCGCTTCTACAGCAAATTTATCGAGCTGGCGCAATCCATCAATGATAATATGCCGGAGTATGTCCGGTATAAAGCTTCGCAGGTTCTCAATATGTATGCCAAATCCATCCGCAATTCGAAGATTCTTATTCTAGGCATGGCGTATAAGCCGGATGTGGATGATCTCCGTGAATCGCCGGGGCTGGAGCTGTACGAGCTTCTTCGGGAGAGCGGGGCTTATGTGAACTATTATGATCCGCATGCAAGCTCCTTCCGCGATAAAGAAGGTGTTACGGTACAATCCATGGACTATGATCTGTCCGCGTTTGCCCACTATGACTGCATGGTGCTGATCACAAATCACCGCAGCTTCAATAACCGCGAACTCGCGGAGCTGGGAGTGCCGATCATTGATACGCGCAACGCTTTTGCAGACATTCAAGCGGATAATATTTATAAATTGGGTACAGGTATTCGTCAGCAAGAAGTGAAGCTCGCCGTAGGCGTCTAAACTCATCTAGCATAGAGAGGAGCAAACAACGATGTGTGGCATTGTGGGGTATATCGGACAACGAGACGTACAGCCGATTCTGCTGAACGGATTAAGCAAGCTGGAGTACAGAGGGTATGATTCCGCGGGGATCGCGGTAATGGTGCAGGATCAGGTCCGGATCAGCAAGGCGGAAGGACGTCTGGCCAACTTATCGGATCAGCTGGATAGGCAGCCGTTGAAAGGATCGGTCGGTATCGGGCATACGCGCTGGGCGACTCACGGCAGACCGTCGGATGAGAACTCCCATCCACATACGGATATGTCGGGCAAATTCACGGTCGTGCATAACGGCATCGTGGAAAACTACATGGAGCTCAAGAAAGAGCTGGAGCAAAAAGGAGTCACCTTTGCTTCCGAGACCGACACCGAGGTGATTGCACACTTGCTTGCCGAGCATTACGAGGGCGACATCGTCACCGCCATGCGTGCGGTCATTCAGAGACTGCAAGGGGCTTACTCGCTTGGCGTCATGACGGAGTATGAGCCGGATAAGCTTGTCGCGGTCAGACAATCGAGTCCGCTTGTGATTGGTGCGGGTCAGGGAGAATCCTTCATAGCTTCGGATATCTCCGCCGTGATTGAGCATACCCGCGAGGTATATATTCTGGAGGATGGCGATTTGGCCGTTATGACCCAGCAGGGCGTCTCCATCACGAAGGTCGAGACAGGGGAGCCGGCGAAGTGTGAGCTGCTGCATATTGACTGGAGCGCAGACCAGGTGGAGAAGGGGCCGTTCGAGCACTTCATGCTGAAGGAAATTCACGAACAGCCGTTAACACTGCGCAACACGATGCTCGGGCGCATCAACGACCAGGATGAAGTGAGCTTCCCGGAATTGGCGCACGCGGCAGGCGCGTTCAAGCAGGTGGATAAAATCTTTATCGTGGCTTGCGGCACCGCCTATCATGCCGGACTTGTCGGCAGCACCGTCCTTGAGAAGCTGACGCGAATTCCGGTGCAGTGCGATATCGCCTCGGAATTCAGATATCGTGACCCGATCATCACGGATCGAACGCTTGTCATCGTCGTGAGCCAATCTGGGGAAACGGCAGATACGCTTGCTGCGCTGCAAGAGAGCAGAAGGCAAGGCGCCAAAGTATTAGCCATTACCAATGTGCCAACCAGTTCGATTGCGCGAGATGCGGACTACGTCATCGCCACGAAGGCCGGCCCGGAAATTGCCGTAGCATCGACTAAAGCGTATACCGCTCAGCTGCTCGCCTTCTATTTGTTCAGCATTTACTTGGCCCAGGAAAGACAGACGCTGTCTCCCGAGCTTCATAAGGAGCTGGTCCAAGGCTTGAAATCATTTCCCGTTCAGGTGGAGAAGGTGCTGGAGAACGCCAACGAAGTGAAGCTGTATGCGGAATCAATCAAGGATGCGGACAGCCTGTTCTTTATCGGAAGGGGCTTGGACTACGCCGTTGCGCTGGAGGGCTCTTTAAAATTGAAGGAGATCTCTTATATCCACTCAGAGGCTTATGCAGCTGGAGAGCTCAAGCACGGCACATTGGCGCTGATCGAGAAGGATACGCCCGTGATTGCGCTGGCTACACATCTGGATCTGTACGAGAAAACAGTTAGCAATATTAAAGAAGTCAAGGCCCGTGGGGCACATGTGATGGGGATTACGGTGGAAGGCAATGTGGGACTGCTTAACGCGGTTGATGAAATCTGCTTCATCCCGCCAACCCTCCAGCTGTTGGCACCGATCTTGGCTGTCGTACCGCTTCAGTTAATCTCCTATTACGCCTCCTTGGCCCTGGAGAACGATATTGATAAACCGCGCAACCTGGCCAAAAGTGTGACGGTTGAATAACCATCCGGAGGGGAGCTGAACCACATGGAAGCCTTCGCTATTCTGTTAGCTGCAGGAAAAGGTACAAGGATGAAGTCGGAGCTGCCCAAAGTGCTTCATCCCGTCGGAGGCGTACCGATGATCGGCCGGTTGGTAGACAAGCTGGAAGCGATGCCTGTCACCCAGATTATAGCAGTGGTCGGGTATCAGGGGGAATTGGTGAAGAAGTGCTTGGGAACGCGGGTTACCTACGCCCAGCAAGAGAATCAGCTTGGAACGGCGCATGCCGTTCTTCAGGCTGAGCATCTGCTCCGTAACCGCAGCGGGTTGACCTTGGTGCTTACGGGCGATACGCCCCTCATCAGGTCTTCCACCATTGAACGGCTGCTGGCGGCCCAGCGGGCCAACACAAGCGCTGGCGTAGTGCTGACCGCGATCGTTCAAGATCCAACCGGCTATGGAAGAATTATCCGAGACCCTTCCAGCGGCGAAGTTGTCGAAATTATTGAAGAGAAGGATGCAACTCCTGAGCAGAAACGGATGAACGAAATCAACACAGGGATTTTCTGCTTCGATAATGAAAGACTGTTTCAAGCGCTTCCTGGCATTACCAATGACAATGTACAGCAGGAGTACTACTTGACCGATATCGTGAAGGTGATGCGACAGACGAGGATTTCCGGTGGCCACAAGCGATTCGAGGCGATCATCCTCGAGGACCCCACAGAGGTGATGGGGATTAACACCCCTGAACAATTGGAGGAAGCGAACCGGGCCTTCTATGAACGCATGGGGATTTTTGCATAACGAGTCATAGGGAGGAGTGCTGATATGGGTGCTATTTTCGGTACGGATGGAGTCAGAGGGGTTGCCAACCGCGACTTAACGCCAGAGCTGGCCTTTGAGTTAGGGCTTATCGTTGGCTACATGCTATCGCGCAGCTGTGAAGGCAGTCGGCCCACCGTTGCCATCGGACGGGATACCCGCATTTCCGGGCTCATGCTGGAAGCGGCATTGACCGCCGGCTTGTTATCCGCCGGGGCAGATGCCGTAAGGCTGGGCGTCCTGCCGACGCCGGGTGTGGCTTTTGTCACACGGCATTCAGACATGGATGCAGGGGTGATGATCTCCGCATCTCATAATCCGGTGGAGGACAACGGGATTAAGTTTTTTGGCAGGGATGGCTTCAAAATGCCGGATGCGTGGGAATCGGAAGTCGAGAGCCGCCTGCAGGGTGAAGAGCATCGGATTTCCCGCCCTACGGGGGCCGATATTGGCACCATGCGCGATGATCTGCAGGGCGCGCTGGACTATGTGAGCTACTTGAAGTCGACGGCTGAGGCGCCGCTGTCAGGCTGCAGGATCGTGCTTGATTGCGCGAACGGAGCGGCTTCCTTACTAGCTCCGCAGTTGTTCGCCGAATTGGGTGCAGAGACGGTTCTATTGTATCATCAGCCGGATGGTTTAAATATTAATCAGGATTGCGGCTCAACGCATCCGGAGCATCTGTGCAAGGCTGTACGGGAGCATCAAGCCCATGCAGGACTTTCGTTTGACGGTGATGCGGACCGGCTGATCGCAGTCGATGAACAGGGCGAAATTTTGGACGGGGATCAAATCCTCTATATCCTTGCCGCTCGTCTGGCCAAGCAGGGTCGGTTGAGTCACAACACCGTCGTTTCTACCGTCATGAGCAACCTAGGCCTTCACCAAGCGCTGCAAACCATCGGTCTCGACCGGTTAACAAGCAAGGTTGGAGACCGGCATGTCATGGAAGCGATGCGGAATGGCGGGTATAACTTGGGCGGTGAATCGTCCGGACATCTCATTTTACTGGATTATTCGACTACAGGGGATGGCCTGTTATCGGCCGTTCAGCTGCTGCAAGTGATGCTTCAAGAAGGCAAGCCGTTGTCCGAGCTCGTGTCCCCTGTCGTCAAATACCCTCAGCTGGTGGTTAATGTACGCGTGATAAATAAATACAAGCTGGAAGGCAATCGCCGAATTGATGCCGTGATCCGTCGAGTGGAAAGTGAGATGGCCGGCCGCGGCCGTGTATTGGTGCGGCCTTCGGGCACGGAAAATCTGGTGCGTGTGATGGCGGAAGGACCGGATGAAAGGGCGTTGTCCGGATATGTTGAAGGCATTGTAGAGGTGGTCAAGGAAGAGCTTGAATATAGCGTGGTTTAATCCGTCAGTCCCTATAAGAAAGACGATTGCATGCCTGGTCCTTGTGCAAATATTAACAAGCGTTCCTTTGTTCCCCTCGGCGTACTCTCTGACTACGGAGATTGAGGTGAAGGTCAACGGGGAACAGATAGCCTTTACAGATGCCCAGCCATATGTCGATGAACAGACGGGTAGTACGATAGTACCGGTAAGGGAAATAGCCGAAAAACTGGGTGCTGAGGTGGAATGGGATCGTTCTCTGGAACAGGTAACCTTTCGCAGTCCGCGCATTACATCGGTATTAACCATCGGTGAAAAAAAGGCTTCGGTCAACGGCAAGCAGGTGGAATTAAATGCTCCGGCTGTCCTTAACAATGACCGAACCATGGTTCCGTTGAGAGCGGTTGGTGAGAGCCTCGGGGCCGATGTCGATTGGGTGGGAGAACGGAATGTGGTACTGATAACTTCGGCAGACAAAGCGCAAAGGTCCACTTGGATCTGGGACAGCAAGCTGATTGAGACAAATGGTGACAGCATCCTCCAGTTCGCGGTGAACCAAAAACTGACTTCCATCTATCTGCGCTATGAAACGTACCCGGGTCAGGACGTTTACCGGAATTTCATCCGCAGAGCGAGTGGTCTGGGCATCAAGGTTGAGGCGCTGTCCGGAAAATCGGATTGGATCTATGACTATAACCATATCTATATCCGGCAATGGATTGCAGCGGTTACGCAATATAACGCTTCGGCAGATGCTCTGGAACGCTTCCAAGGCTTCCACTTTGATATTGAACCTTACACCTTGGACATGTGGAAGATCAATCAGACCTGGGTGCTCGAACGGTGGATGGATACGGTCAGATTCATTGAATCGGAAGTGAGAAGAGCGGATCGCAGCATGACGATGGCTTTCGATATTCCTTTTTGGATCAACAGAAGTACCGTTCCGGGAACCAGCTACTCCTTTAGCGCTTGGCTGCTGGAGAAGGCGGACAGTGTGGTCATTATGGCTTATCGTAATCAGGCACTCGGCAGCAACGGGATTATTGCCAGCGCCAAGTCCATCCTTTTGGAAGCAGCGACGCTGAAGAAAAAGGCGGTTGTTGCCGTGGATACGCTGCCCAGTAAGGAAGCCGATTATACGACCTTTTATAAGTCGAAATCTTCAATTATGGAATCGGAATTGAAACAGGTCAAGGAAAGCCTCTCCCCTTATCCGAGCTATATCGGCATCGCTGTCCATGATTACGTGAGATGGGTCGAATTATTGAACGCTAATCGTTGAACGGGTTCGATGAACAAGAAGGAGGAGGATGAACAATGAAAATGACGGGTTTGGTGATCTCTCTGCTGGCTGGTGCGGCGCTCGGTGTCTCAGGGATGGCCTTCGCAGGAGCCCATGTAACGGCCGGTACCTTTCAGGAATCGTCTTTACCGGGAGGAGGCTTTCAGGTCCCTCATAATGATCGGATTCATCTTTCTACCGATAAGCAGTGGATCTCTTCGGAAGGCCACTTGTCAGATCTCATTCGGCTTCAGTGGACGAAAGACCGAGCGAAGCCGGCCATTGCCTGGCTGGATGAAAGTGGAAAAGATAAGGCAGCTATCATCGCTCATGCCAAAGCGAATAACCCCGAACAGCATGATCATAATCACATGTCATTCGAAACGACAATGGCGCCTGACGGCAAAAACGCGAATGAACTGTTTACGCGTCTGGAAATTCCGTTCGACCAGGATGTGGCAGACATTCGTACGCATTCCTCTAATTTCAATGTGATGGACGGGATTCTACGAATTGCCGGAACGGGCGGCGTCAATCGTGATCTGACTTGGGCCAAATCGGATAACGGCAATGTCACGACGCCTCGCTGGTCGATGCGTGCAGATTCCTCCGAGGAAACCGGAGGCAATGCCGGCTCCAATCTGCAAATTATCCGTTATTCGGATGACGGTCAAGCACTGGACAGTCCGTTAACGATTAACCGCAGCAGCGGCAATATCGGGATTGGAAACTCGGATGCCAAGACCAAGCTGGACATCAGTGATGACAGCATCCGCATCAGGAAATCTATGACGCCAGCCTCGTCTACAGCCCCCGGAGCAGTGGGGGAGATGGCCTGGGATGACGGATATGTCTATGTTTGTGTGGCGCCTAACACATGGAAAAGAACGGCACTATCGTCGTGGTAAGAATATTCAGGTAAAACCCTCTATCTAACTAGAGGGTTTTTTTGAGCCTATCAGAACGTATATCATTGAAGTTGCTTTGTTACCATTTCTTAGGGATTATTAGGTGACTTATAAATGTAATATAAATAATACTTCGTAGGCTACCCACTTAAAAAAGCATGGATGTCAGAAGTCTATGAGAGGATCATAGAAAGGTGTGAACCGCTTGTGCCTTGGAAAGTGTTGATTGCGGATGATGATCCGAATGTGAGAGAAATCATCCGGCTCTATTTCCGTAAGCAGCTTATCGAATTAATCGAAGCCCCTGACGGCATCTCGGCTCTGACCATGTTAGCGGAAGTTAAGCCTGATATCGTGATACTAGATGTGATGATGCCTGGGTTCGACGGTTATGAAACCTGCCGGGAGATTACCAAGCGTTACGATGTGCCGGTCATTATGCTGACGGCGAAGAACGATGAGTTTGATCGGGTGCTGGGCCTTGAGCTGGGCGCCGACGATTATATGACCAAGCCCTTCAGTCCGAGGGAGCTGGTGGCGCGCATTAAAGCGATCTTTCGCAGAATGCAGAAGGGACAGCCGATGATTGAGGCGGATGCGACCTCTCAATTTGAGTTTGATGATTTGGTCATTCATGTGACCCGCCGAGAGGTGCTCGCGGGGCGTATGAAGATCGACCTGCGACCCAAGGAGTTTGAACTGCTCGCATTTTTTGCGAAATCTCCGGGCAGCGTGTTTACGAGAGAACAGCTGCTGGAGCAGGTGTGGGGCTATGATTTTTTAGGCGATATGAGAACGGTGGACGTTCATATTAAAAAACTTCGTGAAAAGCTAAGTCCGTGTCATCAGGTTTGCATTCATACGGTCTGGGGAGTGGGCTATAAGTTTGAGGCAGAAGCATGTATCTAAATCCAAATAAAAGCATTTTCCTCAAAATGTTGACCAGCTCCATCGTTACGGTGCTTCTGGGGCTATGTGCGGTGGGGCTCGTGATTTCGCTGTTTGCCAAGAGTTATATCGTGGGCTCCAAAAATAATGAGATGATCCGGCAAGCCAAGCAGGTTAATTTGGCCATTCAAAATCAGATGGAACCGAGTGATGGATTTAAGGAGCAGCTGCGCTTTTTCGATCAAGCCTTTGATTCGCGTATTTGGATATTTGACTTGAACGGAAAGATCGTGACTACATCCTCCAAGGATGAGGTGAACGCAGGCAAGATCGTCAGCACGGAAGTGATCAACCAAGTCCTGCGTGGTGAACCCGCCACATGGAATCAATCCGAAGGCTTCAAGGAAGGCATGCTTTCGATCGCCGTCCCATGGGGAAAGGACAACGACGTATACGGCGGTATTGTCCTGCACGCGCCTCTTAAAGGAATGAATGAGACCATTGCTCAGCTTAGAGAAACCATCCTTTGGGTTACCCTTCTCGGTATATTCTTATCCTTTGGTGTATCCTCCTATTTATCCTGGTCCATTACTAGGCCTATCCAACAGATTGACAAGGCGGCAGCCAAGATTGCTGTCGGTGATTACAGCGAGAGAATTCAAATCGACTCAAAAGACGAGATTGGTGAGCTGGCGACGACTATTAATCACATGGTGGAGCAGCTTGCGCGCGTTGATCTCGAAAAGAGACAGCTGAATCAGCTGCGGCATGACTTTTTGGCCAATGTTTCCCATGAACTGCGAACGCCGCTTACGGCGATGCAGGGTTTTTTGGAGGCCCTTCAGGATGGTTTGATTGAAGAAGGAGCGCGGGAAAGATACTACGAGATCCTGTATAATGAAACCCTTCATATGAACCGGCTGGTCGATGATATTACCGATTTGATGAAGCTGGAAAATAAGGAAATTGACCTTGTATGGCTGGCGGTTGACGTTCAGGCGATGCTGTCCAAGCTGTCCTTTAAATTCCAGCCGGAGGCCGAACTCCGCGGGACGGTCATTCACTGCCTTGTGGATGAACATTCGCCACAGGCTCACGCCGATCCGGATCGACTGGAACAAATTTTAAACAATTTGATCAAAAATGCAATTAAGTTTACCGAGAACGGAACGATCGAATTGAAGGCAATGGCGGTTCCCTCGGAAGGGTGTGTCCTCATCACGGTAACCGATACGGGAATCGGTATATCACCGGAGGATCAAGGGCTCATCTGGGAGCGTTTCTTCAAAGTGGAGAGAGGCAGACCCGTGAAGCATAAAGGCTCATCCGGTCTGGGGCTTGCCATTGTGCGAGAGCTAGTCGAACTTCACTATGGAAGCATTCGCGTGCGAAGCGAGCTGGGGATCGGAAGCGCCTTTGAAGTCAGAATTCCGCTTTATGACAGTCGTCGGCATGTGCGTCCGTTGGGATTGGGAGATTTGGATGCTGTTGGATAGCTCGTATTCACCCAGTTATAGAAAGGCCGCAGAGAAAGGAGAGCTCCTTTTCTGCGGTTTTCTTTTTTCTGGAAGCAAATGAATACAAGTTCATAGACTGGGTGATTCGGGGCTTTATGACGCCAAGGCTTCGTTTGTAATCTGCTCAATATTGATAGAAGAAGTTGAGCCTGCATGAACAATATCGGGCAAAATATGCTGAAGAAAATAGTCCACGCAGTGGAGCTTGATCCCTTTGATTTTGATAAGGGCATTTCGATACATCGTGATGAATTTTTTCTCTGTATTTCCTAGCTGCAGTTCAATAAAGGCCTCATAGATCTGATCGAGTTTATCAGCGACTTCCAAGATTCTTCCTTCTAACCTGTGTTTGTCATGCAATGATTTCTTGAAAGTCATGTACGTACAGCCTTTGGGAAATCATCATTATAACTAAATTCACCATTGTAAAAATTGGAAGTTAATACTAGGCTTTAGATAGCTTATACAAAGGGAGAGATGCAGTATGAAAAGTCTGTTCGTATATCTGCAAGAGGGAAATAAACAAATCTTAACTACGGAAGTTACATTTATACGATGAGATATTGATGTGCTTCCGTGGTTCACATAACATGGAGGTATAACAAGTTGAATAAGAATAATTGGGAATCTTTTTTTGATGTACATGCACCTCATTACATGAATAATGGTTTTACCAAGAACACCGTTTCGGAAGTTGATTTTGTAGTTGAAGAATTGAGACTTCCTGAAGGAAGCAACATTCTCGATGTAGGGTGTGGCACAGGAAGACATTCCATCGAACTGGCTAAGCGTGGATTCAAGGTCACAGGAGTTGATATATCCTCAGGTATGCTTCTGGAAGCCAAGAAGATGGCTACAGAAACGAATGTGGATGTTGAATGGGTTCATTGTGATGCTGTGAAATACACACCAACAGAGAAGTTCGATGCGGTAATCTGTCTTTGTGAGGGAGCGTTTGGTTTAGTTGGCAGAGATGAGGAGCCGATCGAACATGACTTGGCGATTCTTAAAAATATCTCGGACGCATTGAAACCAAAGGGTCGATTCATACTTACAACCTTGAATGCCTATTCGAAAATTCGCAACCTTACTCAGGAGGATGTTGATTCCGGCAGGTTTAATCCTGTGACGATGGTAGAACATTATATGGATGAATGGGATTTGCCTGAAGGAAAAAAGCAGGTCGAAGTAAAGGAACGAAGATACCTCCCGTTCGAATTGAAACAGATGTTTGCTCAGGCAGGGTTGAAGGTTGAGAACATTTGGGGCGGCACATTGGGGAACTGGGAGAAGCGTCAAAGCATAAATATAGATGAAATTGAAATAATGGTTGTAGCTGCAAAAGAATAAGCTATACTGGGATTGCTCTTAAAGGGCAATCCCTTTATTGTAGGTTAACGAAAGAAGTGGAGGCTATGGGCCCCTCAAAATCATGGGAAGTAAGCAAGACGCCACATTGTTGGGCAAGAAAACGGCAGTTGAATTTACCGCAGTGATCTGCATCGGTTAGTCTTCGTTACCGGTTCCCTTCTTTTGCTTAAAACTTGGGTTTGCACGTTAATGAACCGTCCGGGGTGGACGGTTTTTCTTACGTTCAAAAAAGGATCTCATCGTGATGTTTGTGTTCAACGCCTCGCAGATATTTGCAGGGCACGACGTTTTCTATGAATGATGATATGATTAGATAGTCAACTTACTTTTCACGCATCTTGTAGATTGGGGTCGGTTTTTATGATGAGAGATATTCTCCGATTCGGCTCTCGTACGATCTTGCTATATATAGCTGCTGCCGTTGTTGTTGGTTCGCTTCCTTGTATTGTAAATGAAGGAAGGTAACGATGTGGTAGACACTCACAAAATAATGATCGTCGATGATGATCCCCATATATGCGAGATTGTGCAGGTGTATTGCGAGAGGGAGGGTTTCATATCCTCCTACAGTCATAGCGGGACAGAAGCCATGAAGCTGCTTAAGTCTTTCGAGCCGGATTTGATTGTACTGGATGTATTGCTGGCTAATGAAAACGGCATTGATTGGTGCATGAACGCGCGTAGCTATACGAGTGTGCCGATCGTGTTTCTAAGCAGTCGTGAGGAAGACGAGGTGAAAATCAGCGCATTATCCTATGGCGGCGACGACTATGTGACCAAGCCGTTCAGTCCTGGAGTACTCATGGCCAAGATCAAGGCTCATCTTCGCAGAGTGTCGACGGGCAGAAGGGAACAATTGCTGGAGTTACCGGGTTTGACGCTGGATTTGTACGCACAGTCCGCCAACATGGGTAGTGAAACCATCTTTTTATCGAAAAAAGAGTTCAGTTTACTGTCCTATATGGCACAAAACGTTAATCGTGTTGTCGGTGTCGATACGTTGTTTCAGCTCATCTGGGGAATGGAGAGTCTGGAGGATACGAGAACAGTCGCTGTACACATCAGTAATTTACGAAAAAAAATCGAGGTCGACCCTGCCAATCCTGAGAGAATCATTACGATTCGGGGGGCCGGATATATGCTGGTTGCCAGAAGTGTGTTGCAAGCGTGAACGTAGCGTTAAAGGTTGGTGGAGTTGTCAAGAAAAGTGCAGTTTGAAAACACCCTCATACTGAAATCCCGTTACTAAGCTGCTTGGGACAGCCTTCTTTCGCGATAAATAGCTGGTGGCCAGCCCCCAGGATTAGTGGTGTAGATCCGCAGTTGTCATAGCAACGCCCCGTGCTGCTCATACTCTGAATGGCATCTCGTTTAGCTAGACACTCACGGTATGCATGACTCGTAAATTGGCTGCCTCGATCGCTGTGATAAATCATGCTGCGAGCACTTCTTGCTTGGCAGGCGCTCTCAAAGGCTTGGATGCAGAGCTCCTTGCGCATGTTGTCGTCCCTAACAAGGCCCACGATCTCGCCGTTGTAGCAATCCAATGCCGCCGACAGATAGAGCTTGCCGTCTGCACAAGGAACTTCGGTGATATCGGATAGCCACTTTTGGTTGGGTGCTGAAGCGTTGAAGTCTCTATGAATCAGGTTCTCGCTTTTTTGAGCTTCAGCATCCTCGCGTGTCATGCCGTTTGGATGACGCTTGGCCTTATTCAGCAGCCCCTGTTTCTTCATGATTCGGTAGACAGTGCTATAGCTGATCTTAATCTTTCTTTGTGACAGTGCCAGCAGAATACGCTGGACACCGTAATTTCGGTTGTCTTCATGTTCTCCCATGATGTCTTTGATTCTGACCCGAAGAAGTTGCTGCCGCTCTTGTTTGGGTGTAGGCTTCAGGCTACGGGAATAGCCCGACTCGCTGACAGCAAGCACATCACACCTCTCTTTGACGGTCCACAGATGCCGTCTTTCACGGATGTAAGCATATAGCTGGCCTGCATGTAACGCTTCTGGTCTTTTGCGAAAAAACCAAGGGCATCCTTAAGAATTTCATTCGAATGGCGTAACTCATTGATGTCTCTTTCTAATTCGATTTCACGCGCAGTCTTATCGGCAGATGCATAAGCGCGTCCGTTCCCAATATACGCTCCGTTGCTGTGCAGAGTTCTCTGTTTTCTCCAATCCTGCAACGTGTAGTAGGACACGCCTAACTGTGTGGCGGCTTTCTTTGGTCCAATTTCATCGCTCAATCTTACTGCTTCTTCTTTGAATGCTTTGTCGTATCGACTCCTTGTCTCCCGTCCCCTCATCTGCGTTCATTTTATTTCAAACGAGGGGGTTTTTCGACTGCATTTTTATCGTAGCACTCCAGGTAGGATAGCTCAATAAAGCTGCTGTTTATCATACAACTTAGTTTGTTTGCTGGACAAACTAAGTATTAATTGCTATTCTGGGTATAATTTCAAATTCAGAGAGGAGCAACACCATTATGGATCAAAATATTAAACAAGCGATAGTCAGGGGAGAAACCTCGCTTGGTATCGAATTCGGGTCCACACGAATCAAGGCTGTACTGATCGATTACAATTTTAAAGCAATCTGTTCCAGCAGCTATGAGTGGGAAAATCAACTGATTGATGGTTATTGGACCTATCATCTCAATGAAATGATAATCGGGTTGCAAGAAACCTATCGCCAATTAAAGCAAGAGGTTGAGCATAATTATGGGGTAACATTACAAAAAATCGGATCAATCGGATGTTCTGCCATGATGCAGGGCTATATTGTACTTGATCAAGCGGGGGAGTTCCTGGTTCCGTTCCGTACATGGCGCAATGCCACAACAGGTACAGCTGCATTGGAGCTAACCGAGAAATTTCAATTTAAAATTCCAGAGCGCTGGAGCATTGCACATTTGTATCAAGCGATTTTGAACGATGAAGAGCATGTCAATAACATAGATTATATTACGACTTTGTCGGGTTATATTCACTGGCTGTTGACTGGGAGTAGGGCTCTTGGTATCGGGGATGCCTCTGGTATGTTCCCAATTGATGAATCTGCACAGCAATATAATGAAGCTATGGTGGAGCAGTTTTCCGATTTAATTGCCAATAAAGATTACCCGTGGGATCTTAAAGATATTTTACCTAAAGTTTATATTGCAGGAGAACATGCTGGGTATCTCAATGAAGCCGGTGCCCGACTATTAGATCCATCAGGCAGCCTGCAGGCAGGCATTCCGCTATGCCCTCCAGAAGGGGATGCCGGAACAGGCATGGTCGCTACGAATAGTGTCAAAAAGCGTACAGGCAACATTTCCGTAGGTACGTCGATTTTTGCCATGATTGTACTGGAGAAGAATTTATCCACGGTGTACCCTGAGATTGACATCGTAACTACACCTGAAGGCAGCCCTGTCGCTATGGTTCTAGCCAACAACTGCTCCAGCGAGATTAATGCTTGGCTCGGCTTGTTCCGTGAATTCTATGAAGCAATGGGGTTGAAACCCGATATGAAACAGTTATTCAGCGTCTTGTTCAACAAAGCTCTGGAAGCAGATGCTGATGGCGGTGGCTTGCTGAGCTACGGCTACTATTCAGGCGAGAACATTACCGGGCTGGCAAAAGGTCGTCCGCTGTTCGTTCGTTCTCCACAAAGCCACTTCAATCTGGCTAACTTTATGAGAGTACAACTGTTTACCGCGTTTGCTGCACTAAGGCTCGGGATGGATACTTTGACACAGAAGGAGCAAATAAAAATTGACCGTATTTTGGCGCATGGTGGATTGTTCAAAACGCCGCTGGTCGTTCAAAAAATATGTGCCGCAGCACTGAATGTTCCCGTCTCGGTCATGCCAACAGCCAGTGAGGGCGGCGCATGGGGGATGGCCATTCTGGCATCCTATATGGTTAATAAGGCGCAGCACGAGGGCTTGCCTGATTACCTTACCACAAGAGTATTCAACGATGCAGAAGGACAAGAGGTTTATCCGGACAGCGCAGATGTGAATGGCTTTGCCTTGTTTATGGAACGTTACACGGCAGGGCTGGCAATTGAGCAGGCAGCAGTAGATTATTTTGTGGAAAATTGGAGTAAAAGGGAATAATAAAAATAGAGGGATTAACAGAAAATGATTTCGTTTTCGAGAGGATACGATGAACCGTACCCTAAGTAACGGCAAGTTTTTTCGGGAAAACTCGCAGTGGGCTTGGAAAGCCGCTCTGTCGGGCATGGGTTTGGATGGGCCACGCTGGGTGGCAAAGTCAGCGCAAAGGGGCTTCTGCGAACAGTATCAGGCTTACTCCTTTACCGTGAAGGGTCTTTATGTTGCCCATTTCCTTTTTCAACTGCTAAAGTTCGAGCTCGAGATAAAGTAGGCCAACGAAACAGAGTACAAAGATAATTGGCTGTAAGAACGTTGATTCGATGCGATATTAAGCAGCTGCAACAGAGCCGCGGCAAAGCGGTCGCTTCCCGCATACCGTGCACGTAGAATCGGTGGCTTTGTTGGTGAGGAATGCTACAGATGGCTGAGATTTCAGTGGTGGAGCGGGTTTGGAGAGTAGTACAGATGGCGCGGAAGTGTGAAACAGAGGCTAGAAAATAGTAGAGTTGACTGATTGTTGACGAAATTAATTGATTAGCACTAGATAACACCTGAATCGTAATCAGGTGTTTTTTTGCGTATAGGCGAAGAAATCTTAGAGAATAAAATTTCGCCCAAGTTTCTTTCACTTAACTATTTCTTAACTACTCATAATAAAAATTTTTAAGGTTATAGTCAGTAGTGAATGTAGTATGTACGAGTAACGAGAACGCAATAAAAGAGATGTATTCAAACTATTATCATTCGATTTTAGTAGGATTCCAGAGAAATTCTTGGGTGGTTGTAATTTTCTGGAGGAATTTGTTGTAATATGTTGAATACATTACACTATTTGAAATAATATTTGTCCACTAAGAATCATTTAGAAACCCATTGGGTCATTCAAAAGAATATTATCTTATTATTAAGTGAAATTCTCAGTTATAGAAGTGAGGGGTAAAGTAATGAAAAGCAGTGAGTTTGAAGAAAAGGAATATGAAGGTCCTCTATATAATCAACTTGAAAGGAATACAAATTTATTATGGCAACCAGGGCAAGCTTTCGAAAAACATATTGGTGTTGATAGATGTATTTTCATAAATGATGTAAATATATGGAGGCAACTAGGTATTAATATCATGCCACCCGGTGTTTCGCTACCTAGATATAAATGGGGTTATATCTGGTCAAAGAGAATTAGAAAAAAGAAATTGCCGTCATTTAAGCTGAATCTTTTCATTCAAGCTAAACGGTCACAGATTGGTGCAACACCTTCTAAGATGAAACCATACATGTTTGGTAAAAACTGCTACAAATTCGACATAGTTAACCATCAACAACAAGCTTTAGAGCAACTAGACGTAAATCTAAAGGGGAGAGCGATGATATGTTATGCTGCCCCTATGTTTGCAAAAGATTTAGAACTTCAAAAACACACAGTTAACGCTACAATCATTGAAAACTCTACATTTCCTGACGTTAACAAATTAAGTGGACATTCATCATGGTATTACAACAGGAGAGTTAATGGGGTTGCAAACGTTGAGCCCACACCAGTAAATGTAGAAGATTTATTAAAACTCAACTTTCGCAGCTTGAAATCGGCAAATAAGCCTTGATGTAGCTGGGCAAACCGGCGATCCACTGCTG
>NZ_JCAMRT010000038.1:0-31560 GCF_059821225.1 Paenibacillus sp. sg306046 | reverse complement strand
GGCAAATAACCATCAGGCCGCCGTTATACAATGTCCGGGCTATATCGCCGACAAATACATCAAACGAAAAGCTAGCCAACTGCAGCAGACGGACAGGAAATTGATCGAGCCGATATTCCCTGCGATAGGCGGCTGCCGTATTCTCCAGACTTCGGTGCTCGATCATGACGCCTTTCGGCCGCCCCGTCGTTCCCGACGTGTAGATCACGTAGGCCAAATCTTGCGGAGCATTAATGTTTGGTAAATTCGATGCATCCGGCTCATATGCCGTTTCCTGATCCAAAAACAACACCGTTTGCAGCGCCTCATGTCCTGTTCGCAAGTCTCGCACCCGCTCCTCCAGATGCGCCTGCGTCAGCAGTGCGACCGCCCCGCTGTCCTGAAGCATGAACCTGATTCGATCTATCGGATATTGGGGATCAAGCGGCACATAGGCTCCCCCCGCCTTCCAGACAGCCAGCACGGCTACAAGCAGCTCCACCGATCGCTCCGCCAAAATGCCCACGACAGATTCCCGGACGACGCCTTCAGCTCTCAGTCTGCGTGCAAGCCTGTTTGCCTGTTCATTCAATTCCCGATACGTAAGTCTGGTATCCGCATAAACGACAGCAAGCTGATCCGGGGTCTGCTCCGCCTGCTGCTCGATATACGGATGAAAGGTCTGCTGCTGCGTGCGTTCACCTGAACCTGCACCGCCGAATTGGTCAAGCAATTGCGTTTTCTCTGCCAGCGTGACCAGTTCAATTGCACCCACTTGAGTGTTCGGATGATCTGTCGCCTGCTCCAGTACCTGGATGAAATGCCCGCGAATTTGTGCCAAGCTCTCCGGTTCAAAAGCCAAAGCGTTATATTCGAAGTGAATGACGAGGTCATCCTCTGGAATAATTGTTATATTAAATGCATAGTTTGTTTGCTCCGACATGGCGACATTGTGAATCGCAAACTGACCGCCTCCGCGCTCACCCATCTGCTCCAGCCGCTGCTCCACC
This sequence comes from Paenibacillus sp. sg306046, assembly GCF_059821225.1. NCBI lineage: Bacteria > Bacillati > Bacillota > Bacilli > Caryophanales > Paenibacillaceae > Paenibacillus > Paenibacillus sp. sg306046. The sequence continues at coordinate 30,571 of NZ_JCAMRT010000038.1, read as the reverse complement.
GGATAGTTTTCAAATACCAGGATGTGCGAAACCAAATCCTGCTTTTGCTCCGTTAATGCCTGAATGTCGTAGAGAGAGTACGTTTCGAAAGGGCGCGAAGCCAACGATTGCCGCTGCACAATCTGCAACAGCTCGGCAAACGTCATGCCCGCAGTGCAACGAATACGTACAGGAATCGTATTGACAAACAAACCGACCATCCGTTCAACACCCGATAGCCCCTCCGGTCTGCCCGATACGACACTGCCAAACACGACATCCTCCTGATTATTATACGTCTGCAGTACAAGCCCCCATGCCGCTTGCAGCAGCGTATACAGAGTTACCTGATACTGCTTCGCGACCCGCTGCATGTTCCCGGTCAACCGTCTGCCAAGCTTAAACGTCAGCTTCTCAGCTTTATAGCCTTCCACCCGCTGCTGCTGCGGCAAATGTGTGCGGTGCTCGAAACCAGCCAAGTATCCGCTCCAATAATGGGATGCTCTTTCTTGATCCTGCCGCTCCAGCCATTGCACATATTCACCGTACGGAGCAAGGGCATGTTGTTCATACGACCGTTGCTCCAGCAAGGCGAAATAAACCTCGAATACTTCTTGAGTGATCAATGCCAGGCACCAACCATCCAAAATGATATGATGGAAGCTCCAGATCAGATGATAGGATTCTTCCTCCGCCTGCAAAACGGATACCCGGAACAAGGGGTCACGGCCCAAATCAAAACCGCGAGCCTTGTCCTGCTGTGCGAAATCAGCCGCATACGAGCTGCGCTCCTCTGCGTTCATCCAACGCACATCCTCGTATTCAAACCCTGCTAATCCGGTCCGATAAACGACCTGTAACGGTTGCTCATGCAGTCCGCTGAAAAAATGCGTCCGCAAAACGGCATGCCGCGCAACCAGCATATTCAGGCTCTGTTGAAACAGATCCAATCGGAAGCTGCCAGACAAATCAAACGTCGCTTGCTCGAAGTAAGCACCCGATTGCGGCTCCATCAGACTATGGAAGAGCATCCCCTTCTGCATCGGCGTGAGCGCATACACATCCTCCAGCTCACCGAAAGGCCTCGTTTGGTCCAGAAGCACATCCAGCTGCTCTTGGCTCAGCTCCCTGAACAGCAAGTCGCTTGGAGTCAGCTCCGAGCATTCCCGTGCCGAGCAGTGGGCAATCACGTCCCGCAAGCTCGCTTCCAGCAGCCGGGCCAGCTGCTTCATGGTTTCCGCACGATATACCTTGCGACTGTAGGCAATCGAAAACCGAAGTTCACCATTCGTCACCATACCGTTGATATCAAGCTCATATTTAAGATCCATATTTCCGCTGATTGGCGCTCCGGTCGAATACGGCGAAAGCCTAAAACCATGCTGCTGCAGATCTTGATCAAATTGCCCCAAATAATTAAAACTAATTAACGGTTCCGGCTTCCTGTCCAACAAAGCGCAGGAGGACATATAGCGCAAAATTCCGTAACCGATACCTTTGTGCGGTACACGTCGCAATGTTTCCTTTACTTGTTTAATCCACAATCCTGTGTCCCGAGCCGTAGCCAAGTCAAGTAAAATTGGAGATTGGCTAGTAAACCAGCCGACGGTACGCGTAATATCAACTTCCGGCAGAATGGTCTCCCGGCCATGGCCCTCCAGATTGATAATCACCTGCTTCATACCCGTCCATTCACGAATCGCCTGGCCTAAAGCTGCCAGCAGCAAATCATTCACTTCCGTGTTGTAAGCACGAGGGGCTGCCTTGAGCAACAGTTCCGTTTCTTCACGTGTCCAGGCTGCCGCCACCGTAACACTGTCACACACCCGTGACTGAAGGTGATCATGATCTCTCGGTAACTGCCCGTCATTACCGGCTGCTGCGAGCAGTTCCCAATACGTCAGTTGCCTTTGCAGCTCCGCGCTATCTGCATAGTGAGATAAGCGTTCCGCCCACAATTGAAACGAATCCGTTTTGTACGGCAGTCGGAGTGCTTCACTTCGAACAGCCTGCTCATAGGCTGCTGCCAAATCTTCCAATAAAATTCTCCATGAAATTCCATCTATAACCAAATGATGAATAACGATCAGCAGATGATCTCCATCTTTGCAGTGAAACAGCCCCAACTTCATTAAAGGTCCTGCTGCCAACGAAATACTGCTTTGAATCTCGTTGGATTTGGCTTCAATAGCCGCAGCACAATTCGCTGCATCGCTGAAATCACATTCCTCCAGACTGTACAGCCCGTCCTCACTGGCTCCACGATTCCATAATTCGTAAGCGCCGTTGGTTGTCTGCCGGTATATGATGCGCAGAGCATCGTGATGACGGACTATGCAGCGCAACGCCTGATGAACTAACTCCACGTCGAAGCCCGCTTCCCGATGGAGCATCAGCGCTTGATTGTAGTGATGCGGTTCAGGTGAATGCTGCTCGAGGAACCAGTGCTGGATCGGCGTCAAAGCGATCGGCCCGCTCACTTCGTTCTGATCCGCTAGCCTTGCAGCTACTTGCATATGAATGGCTAGCTCAGCTACTGTCGGATATTGAAACAGCTGGCTTATCTCTAGCTTATAGCCTGCCTGGAGCAGCCGCGATGCAACCTGAATCGCCTTGATCGAATCCCCGCCAAGCTCGAAAAAATTGTCCCGAATACCTATCTTTCGTATCCCAAGCACCGTCTCCCAGACGGAAATCAGTGTTTGTTCCACGACAGTCTGCGGAGCTGCATTAGGCGTCATTTCGGAAAACGCGTTGTTTTCCGGGGCAGGCAGCGCCCTGCGATCCACCTTGCCATTAGGTGTAAGCGGCAGCCGCTCGATCTGCATGATGTAGGTTGGAACCATGTAGCCAGGCAGCTTGCACGCCAATGCGCTTCGCAATCCGCCGATGTCCAGTTCTCGATCCGCGACCAGGTATGCGCATAGCTGCTTGTGTCCAGGCATAACCTCACACGCAACCACAACCGCTTGCCGGACCGCTTCGATAAGCAACAGTTGCTCCTCTACCTCGCTCGGTTCGATCCGATAGCCGCGTATTTTAACCTGTCCGTCAATCCGTCCCTTGAATTCTAATGAACCATCAGCCCGCCAGCGGGCCAAATCTCCCGTACGATAGCAGCGGGCATTCCCCAGCAGCGGGATCGTTATAAATTTTTCGGCGGTCAACTCCGGACGGTTCCAATAGCCGCGGGCTACCCCCTCCCCTCCGACTATCAGTTCGCCCCACGCGCCAACCGGCTGCAGCTGCATCCTGCTATCCACGACGTAAGCTGTGGAATTCGCTATAGGTGGACCGATAGGAACGAGTCCAGGTTGCTCACCCGTAATTTCATAGGCCGTTGAGAATGTCGTATTTTCTGTCGGACCATAAAAATGAAGTATGCGCAGCTGCGGGTTATCCCGTATGACTTGGTTGATATGGGGTACCGACATAACCTCTCCGCCCACGAGAAGCGTTTTCAATCCGAAAAACAACTCGCTGTCTTCCTGCGACAATTGGATAAATAGCGGCGTTGTCAGCCACAAGGTCGTAATATCATAATCCGCAATGGCTTGCTTCAGATGTGTGGGGCTTAAAATGATATCCTGACTGACTACAACGAGCTGTCCACCGTTCAACAAGGCTCCCCATATTTCAAAGGTTGAGGCGTCAAATACAAGCGCGCCTGTCTGCAGAATGCGCGTTGAGTTGTCCAATCTGATATAATTTGTATTCTTAACCAGGCGAACCACATTCCGGTGCTCAACCATGACGCCTTTGGGCTGACCGGTCGTTCCCGACGTATAAATGATGTAAGCAAGATTGCAAGGTCCACTTAATTTATCCAGATTCGAAGTGTCTCGATGATAGGAGCTGACATCCTCCAGGTCAATGACTGTCCCGGTAAACTCGACTTCCGTCAGCTTGCTGCGCTCGGCGAGAAGCACTCGCGCCCCTGAATCCTCCAGTAAGTAGCGGATACGCTCAGCCGGATAGCCGGGATCAATCGGCACATACGCTCCTCCTGCTTTTACGATCGCCAACACACCGACAATCATCTCAATGGAGCGTTCAACCATAATAGCAACCGGCTGGTCTTGACTGACACCCGCCGATCGCAGCGTCCGCGCCAACTGATTCGCCTGCTTATTTAGCTCATCGTAAGTAAGCTGCCTATTTGGACAAGCAACGGCCGTCTGCTCCGGCGTTCGAGCAGCCTGCTCCTCGAATAATGCTCCGATTGCTTTATCATGCGGGTAATCTGCTGACGTATTATTGAAGACCTTCAAAATCAGGTCCTTCTCGCTTTCCTCCATCATCGACAATTCATAAAGCTTGCGGTAGGGATGTATGATTAATTGTTCCGTTACACGGAGAAGCTGCCGAATCAGTAGACGGATTTCATCCTCCCCAAACAGCTCAAGACGATAATCCACATGCAGCACAAGCTGAGCTTCATCTAATTCATGTACAAGACAAATGTCGAAATCGTTCAAAATATCCCCGGAAAAATCCTGCCGAGATTGAATCATGGCTTCCCCAAACTCCGAGAACTGCAGCGTCCGGTATTGAATCGAGGTTGCAAACAATCGATGAATGTCATGATGCTGCTGTTCCGTTCGCAAATCCTGAATCATTTTATTATACGGATATCGCTGATGGCGCAAATTGGCTGCCTGTTCTTTGCCTACTTGTTGTACAATCGCAAGAAGCTCAGCATCTGGATCAAGTTGTATTCGGGTAGGTACGGTGCTGACGAACATGCCAATCGTCTCTTTAATCGCCTTTACGGTTCGATTTGCATATACAGTTCCAATTAAAATATCGAGTTCCTGTGATACTTTATGTAAATAAATAGATAAGGCCGTTAAAAAAAACGTAAACAGGCTAACTTGGTGTTGTTCACAAAATAGCACAATTTCGGCGTAAAGCTCGGCGTTCAGCGGCACACTTATTCTTTGTGCTGCGGTGCTAAGCGTTAATGAATTGTAGGGTTTTAGCCCAATCGTCTCCGGAAATTCAGCAAGCTGGGCTCTCCAATAAGCTTTATCCTTCAAGTAACGATCTGACTGCTCATAGCTCCGCTCCATTTGGATGAAATCAAGATAAGAGCTTCGTTCCGCACCGATCGAAGCCACAGCGTCTCCGCTCGTCAGGCCCACGTAATATTTACTGATCTGATTGACTGCCTGATTCATAGAGACACCATCAGCCACAATATGGTGCATTTTAAAGTTGAACCAGGTTTCCTCCGCGTTAATCTGAAAAATAACAAACCGATACAAGTCCGAATCCAGCAGCTGGAAAGGAATTTGGTTGTCATGCTGTATCCAGGCCTCGGCTTCCGCCTCACTCAACTCGAGAACGCAAATGTCTGTGTGCGCATGCGGCAGAACGTATTGATAAGGGGACCCGTTATCCGAGCCAATGCGGATGCGAAATGAATCATTCTGTTCAAGAACCATCCCAATCGACTGCTTTAATGCATCAAGATCGACGTGGCCTCTTAACTTAAATGTGCCAATAATCGTAGAGATATTACGCGCGGGATGCAGCTGCTCGGTCAGCCAGATACGCTGTTGAGGCTGGGTTAATGGGTACGGTTGAATCGTTAAATCGCTCATTGCATCTGCCTCCTCCAAAAGAGATCGGTTCCAATCGGCTTGAGTCCATGGCCTGGCGAAGCCATTCGACAGGAGCTATATGGAGCCCGCCTTCGGCCTGAATCGTTTCCAGTATTGAACCTTGTAATTTAAACCGCGGGGCTCGAAAATCATTGAAGAAAAGGGTTCTTTGATAAAATCATGATGATGTCCATCATTCAAGGCGATCCTTTTGTACGAACAAATACATCTTGGGAAAGATCGGAATTAAAATATTACATTTTATTCTATTCGTTCAAATGTGTTCATTAGTATTTCTCTCCCTTTAACAGATGATATTTGAAGTAAAATATGGAAATAAGTATAAATTTATTAATATGTTATCAATTATAGCTATTACTTTCAATAATATTTAAAATTTTTTACTTCAAATGTGAACAAATTAAGTATTTTTAGTGAATAATGTACTATATTGTTATTTTATTGAAACAACAAAAAACCTTCCCCCTATGCTGTCACATAAAAGGAAGGCTTCGGATTTCTAGTCAGATTCACACCATCTTATTAAACTCCTTGCGCAAACGTTTGATAATCCGCTTCTCCAGCCTTGATATATAGGATTGCGAAATGCCCAGCATATCGGCTACGTCCTTCTGCGTCTTTTCCTCCCCGTTCTGCAATCCGAAGCGCAGCTCCATAATGATCCGCTCCCGCTCAGTCAGCTTATCCAGGGCTTTGTGCAGCAGCTTGCGGTCGACCTGCTCCTCGATGTTGCGATAGATCGTATCATTTTCCGTGCCAAGCACGTCCGACAGCAGCAGCTCATTGCCATCCCAGTCGATATTCAGCGGTTCGTCGAAGGAAACCTCGGTCCGGATTTTACTGTTGCGGCGCAAATACATCAAAATTTCATTTTCGATGCAGCGCGAGGCGTAGGTGGCCAGCTTGATTTTTTTCTCCGGATCAAAGGTGTTGACCGCCTTGATTAGCCCAATCGCGCCGATCGACACAAGGTCTTCAATATTGATGCCGGTATTTTCGAACTTGCGCGCAATGTACACGACTAGCCGCAGGTTGCGCTCAATCAGCATCCCCCGGATGGCCGCATCGCCGGATGGAAGCTTTCCTAGCAAAAACTCTTCCTCTTCGCGGGTGAGCGGGGGCGGCAGCGCTTCACTGCCTCCGATATAATAAATCTCATTTCCTTTGAGCCCGACCATCAGCAGCAGACGGAACATCATCAATTGCATCGTCAGCTTCCATTTCACTAACATGTTTGGCTTCCTCCTGTTCCGGGTTTCGTTGATTGGGCTAGCCGCTGCCCGCTTGGATGAGCGAAGGATGAATGATGGCGTGGTATGCGTTGTCCGCACTCAGCCGCCCTCCGTCCAGTCCGATCAGCACCTTGAGCGTCTCGGTCTGCCCCTGCTCGGTTGTGATGACAACCTTGTCCGGCTTGAGCGCAAGCATAAATTGGGTACTGCGGTTTACTCCGCGATACGGCACAAGCCTTAATCTGTCCTGCCAAATAAAAGGCTCCGTGCCGATCGCCGTCACGATCCGGTCAACCTCGGACCGCCTGATGTTGTCCATCCATGCCTCGGGAATCCAGTCCTGCCAGCGGGACGCTTCCATCACCATGACCGGCGTCCGCGTCAGCGGGTCGTACAGCTGGTTGCCTGTGTCAATTAACCCGGTGCAGCTGGCGGCCACCTCATCAATATGCACCTCCACCTGGGCCATCAGCGAGGCCAGCTCCTGCTTGCGCTTCAACGCCTGAATGACCGTCCGGTACAGCCATACAGCCAGCGGGATACCTACAAACACCAGCGTAAGCGTTCCCGTCAGACCGCGGCCTAGTAAAATACCGTTCAGCACCTCCTCAGCTGATTGACTTGCATACATACAACCGACCACGACGCCGGCCGCTACAAAGTTGACCATATAAAATGCGCCGACATTCCGCACAAAATGCTGAACACCGCCGAACCCGAACGCCGTCAACAGCATGACAAGGGACAAAGCAAATTTGACCAGAAACGTGTACAAAAATCCGAGCGGCGGAAAAAATAAAAATACGGCATAGCTGCCGCCAAGTAAAGCCGAGAGCAAAAGCCTCCAAAACCGAAATCGCAGCTTGCGCGACCAAGCCGTGGTCCACAGCAAGGCGCCGTCAATCAGCACATTGAGGAGGAAAATGATATCCAGATAGACGACCATCGTCTTCACCTCCTCCGCAGCCGCCCGACGCCTGTCATCTGTCGTCTGTCGCTTTCGCGGATGAGACAAGTATATCTTATGCCTATTCCAAAGTCTGTCTAATCATGCCATGGCAGCGGGACTATTTTTGTCGGTTCGTGGGGCGATTCCGTCCGTCCGGAATTTGCTGCCGCCACGCCGCACGCAAAAAAACCGGCCTCCTGAAGGACCGGTTTTACAGCAGCCAAGCTGCCTGTCTTATTTGTTGTCAAAGCCGCCGCGGTTGCGGTTGCGCAGGAAAGCCGGAATATCCAGCTGATCGTTCGAGGTTTGTCCGCCGAATGGCCGCAGATTGTTCATCCGCGAATCCGTAGGCTCCGTCTGCTGGCTTGGATTGGACGAAACACCCGGAGCGGCTGGCTTTTTCGCCGGAGGCGCCGTCAAGTTTTTATGCTCGAAGCCTGTCGCGATGACGGTAACCATGATCTCATCCTTCAGCCGCTCGTCGATTACGGCGCCGAAGATCATATTTACTTCCAGATCGGAAGCGGAAGCGACGATATCCGCAGCTTCATTTACTTCATACAGCGACAGATTGGCGCCGCCTGTAATGTTCATCAGCACGCCGCGCGCGCCATCAATCGACGTTTCCAGCAACGGCGACATAATCGCCTGCTTGGCCGCCTCCGCCGCACGATTTTCCCCCGTGCCTACACCGATCCCCATCAACGCGGAGCCGCGCTCGGTCATAATCGTTTTCACGTCTGCGAAGTCGAGGTTAATGAGACCCGGAACCGCGATCAAGTCGGAAATCCCTTGAACGCCCTGGCGCAATACATTGTCCGCCGTACGGAACGCTTCCAGCATCGGCGTCTTTTTATCAACGATTTCAAGCAGCCGATCATTCGGAATGACGATCAGCGTATCGACCTTTTCCTTCAACGCAGCGATGCCCTGATCCGCCTGGAGCGCACGCTTGCGGCCCTCAAAGGTAAACGGCCGCGTCACAACGCCAACGGTCAGAGCGCCGCATTCTTTCGCGATCTCTGCAATCACTGGAGCAGCGCCCGTACCTGTGCCGCCGCCCATGCCAGCCGTAACAAACACCATGTCCGAGCCCTTCAGCGCGTTGAAAATCAAATCGCGGGACTCCTCCGCGGCCTTCTTGCCTACCTCAGGATTCGCACCCGCGCCGAGACCTCGTGTCAGCTTGTCGCCGATTTGCAGCTTCGTCTCGGATTTGGACAAATGCAGCGCTTGGGCGTCCGTATTCACCGTGATGAACTCAACGCCCTTCACACCGTTTTCAATCATTCGGTTAACCGCGTTGCTGCCGCCGCCACCGCAACCGATGACTTTTATTTTAGCCAAATGGTCAGTATCCATGTCAAATTCAAACATACTAGCGTCTTCCCCCTCATTAGGCATTAAACCAGCCGTGCTCTCGTTTCTTGATCAAGATCACGGTTGGTTCAAATAAACTCGCTTAACCAATTTTTTAACCGCTCCATGGTCGAGGGCTTTTGCTCTTGACCGGCAGACGCTTTCTTAGTGCTGGTCACCCGTTTGGCGCCCGAAGCTTGTCTGGCTCCGCGCACATACTTGGACGCATACTGGATGATCCCGACTCCGCTTGTAAAGGAAGGATCACGTACCCCGATATAATCAGGGACGGCAATTCGCACGGAAGAAGCCAGCTCCACTTGCGCGACAGGCAAAATCCCCGGAATCGACACCGTTCCTCCGGACAAAACATATCCTCCAGGCAGCTCGGCATAGCCAAGCCGCTGAACCTCCATCCGGATCAGATGGAAAATTTCCTGAACGCGCGGCTCGATAATGTTGGCGAGATCGACCTGCGAAAACTCCTTGTCCACATTGCTGCCAATCCGGTTTACCTTGAAAACCTGATCGGGAGCCGCGTGATCCACGAGCGCACAGCCGAACTTGAGCTTGATTTTCTCCGCGATATCCGCCTGTGTGCGCAGTCCATAAGCGATATCATTCGTAATGTACTCGCCGCCGATCGGCAACGTCGAAGTCGCTACCAGATGATTTTCGTCGAAAATCGCAATGGTCGTCGCCCCGGCCCCAATATCCACAAGCACGGTGCCGACCGCCTTCTCATCCTTGGACAACGCCAGATGTCCGGCAGCGAGTGACATCAGGATCAGCCCGGATACTTTCAAGCCCGACTTCTCCACCACACGCAGCAAATTATGAATGGCTGTTTTCGTGCCGGTCACAATCGTTGCTTCCACTTCAAGTCTGACGCCAATCATGCTGCGCGGATCGTAAATCTGGTCCGTCCCGTCCACGACATACTGATTCGGCACCACTCCGATAATCTCGCGCTCCGGCGCCAGCGGAATAACTTTCGCCGCCTGAATCACGCGCTCAATATCCTCGTCGCCAATTTCGCGGTCCTCATTGGACACGGCAACTACACCATGACTCGATTGCAAGGCGATATGGTTTCCGGAGATGCCTACATACACCTCAGCAATTTGAATACCGACCATCCGCTCCGCATGATCGACAGCACTGCGGATGGATTGAACCGTTTGGTCGATATCCACGATCGCTCCCTTGCGAATTCCTTGCGAGTCGGCAGATCCAACTCCAATTATATTAATGGCGCCGTTAACGACTTCTCCAATAATAGCACGAACTTTGGATGTACCGATGTCCAAACTAACAATGATGTCATTGCTGCTCAACCCGTGGCACCTCCTGTAAATTGTAGTATAAATAAGCCTTGGTCAGCAAACCTGCTTGTACCTATTCCACACGGCTCTGTGGTTTCCTCTTTTTTTCACATTCTTTTTTTGCACGGAAACTGAAAATATCCCATAATCTCAATAATATCATGTATCCCCATTCAAAAGTAGGAACTTTCGAACTACGCGTAGGCCTATAGACTCTGTCAGAGAAAGACGACTATTCTTTCGGCGTCGATCTGACTTGCTTGTCTTCATTGTCCTCCTTGCTGGTTGGAGTTGTCGTTGCCGGAGACTGCTTGCCGCCGCTTGTTTTGCCTGGAGCTTCGGTCGTTTTCTTGCCGCTCGCCGGCTGCTCGGCAGCCGGGAACGGGGCATGCGAGTCCGCCAGCAGCATCGTCAGCACGCCGCTCGTAATGTGATTTTCGTGCAGACTGGCGATAAATGCGCCGAGATGCGGAAGCTTCTGCGGCAAGTACTCGATCGTGGTGACAACCTCAAATTGCGTGCGCATGTACATTTTGATGCGATCGGGAAACGACTGGCTCGGCGAAGGCTTGATTTCCGACACATCTGTGAACAACGCCGGGTCCAGTGCGGCCATGGCACGACATAGCGCCGCTTTGAGCGGATCGTCCTTGCTCCAGCCGGAGAGAATCGGCATGTCCAGCTTCGCTCCCTGCATCGTAACCGGCACGACGCTTCCATCCGCCAGCAGCGCCTCTACCTGCCCGTTATCGCCGAATTGATACGCGACCTTCGGGAACTCCTGCACATGAATCTCAATCCGGCCCGGAAACCGCTTTTTCACCTCGACCGATTCGATCATCCGCAGCGCCTTGATCTGGCTGGACACCTGCTCGTCCGATACCGAGAAAAAATGATCGCCCGGCAGGACGGCCGCCGCCTTGCGGATCTGCTCCTCGGCTACCAGCGCTTGTCCGTCAATCGTAACCTCCGTCACCTTGCTAAGCGACGACTGGAAAAACAGGATGAGCAGCAGCGTGACAAAAAACAAAAAAAGAAATAAAAGCAGCTTCCTGCTGCTGCGGCTTCGCGGCTTGTCCTGCTTGATTACGGGAAGTCGATCCCTCATGACGTCCTCCTCTTCACGGGGTATGTACACCGCCGGTTTCCCTCCGCTCGCGTCGATCGCCTGGATCGCAAGGAAGCTGGGAAAGAGGGATAACCCGGCGGCAATGCTCATAAACTGATGATAAGAAAAGCTTCGGATCGAAGCCCTAAATCTCGATCGAGGTCTTCCAAGGATGAGCGACCTATTCCATCACAACCGGCGTCGTCCTGTTGATGCTGGCGCCGAGCGAGCGCAGCATCGCCTCAATGCGGTCGTAGCCCCGGTCGATATGATGAATCTGCTCAATGACCGTCGTACCCTGAGCTACCAAGCCGGCGATCACCAGCGCAGCCCCTGCGCGCAAGTCGGTTGCCTCGACGGTTGCGCCATACAAGCGCGGCACGCCCCTGATCATAGCGACGTTCAAGTCAACCCGGATATCGGCTCCCATCCGGGACAACTCATCAACGTGCTTGAAGCGTCCTTCGAACACGGTTTCCTTGATAAGGCTGAAGCCGTCCGCCAGGCTGAGCAGCACCATGATCTGGGACTGCAGGTCGGTCGGGAAGGAAGGGTACGGGCTGGTGACGATCCGCTCCACCGCCCTGAGGCGGGATCGCGCGCATACATTCATTATATCACTGTCGATTGTGATTTGAACACCTGCGCGCTTCAGGACATGGATCGCGGAGGTCAGGTGGGCCGGGCATACGCCCTGCAGGGTCACGTTGCCGCGTGTCACGGCGGCAGCGATCATCAGCGTACCGGCTACGATGCGGTCGGGGATAATGCGATACGTGCACGGGACGAGCTCCGGGACGCCTTCGATCGTAATGGTATCTGTTCCGGCTCCGATAATTTTCGCGCCCATCGCATTGAGGAAGTTCTGCAGGTCCTGAATTTCCGGCTCGCGAGCCGCACCGGTAAGGGTCGTCTGACCGCGGGCCATCGCAGCCGCCATCATGATGTTTTCCGTTGCGCCCACACTCGGATAATCAAGTACAATATCCGCACCGGTCAATTCAGCCGCTGTGCAGACGATCCGGCTGCCGTTGTCCTCAATCTGCACGCCAAGCGCAGCCAGCCCGTGCAGATGCAGATCAATCTTGCGCTCGCCAATCGCACAGCCTCCGGGCTGATACAGCTCCACCCGTCCGAGACGGGCCAGCAGCGGCCCCATCAGGAAGATCGAGGACCGCATCTGACTCATCAAATGCTCCGGAATATGAAACTGATGAACAGCCGCCGTATTTACCGTAACGGTATCGCCCGCCTGCTCCGCTTTGCAGCCGAGTGAACGTAAAATCCCCAGCATCACGCCGATATCCGAAAGCTCCGGCACATTCGTTAAAACAACCGTGCCCTCCGCCATGATGCTCGCTGCCAAAATCGGCAGAGCGGCGTTTTTCGCGCCGTGAATTTTGATGGCTCCCGATAGAGGTTTCCCGCCTTCGATAACCAACTTTTCCAAACTCCCACCTCCGATTTACCGCTCACCGACCACCAATACTTCGGGTACGAGCTTAACTGCGAATCGGGCATGGACTTCTGCTATGATTTGTTCGATCAGGGTGAGCACGTCATGGGCTGTCGCTTGCCCGGTGTTAACGATGAAGTTGGCATGCAGCGGAGAAACCTGGGCGCCGCCGACGGTCAGGCCCTTCAAGCCTGCCTCCTCGATCAGCCTGGCCGCATGATGGCCTTCCGGATTGCGGAAGACGCTGCCTGCGCAGGCGAGCTGCAGCGGCTGTGTGCGCAGCCGGCGATCCTTGTTGGCCGCCAGCGCGGCGGCGATTTCCTTGCGGTCGCCGGCCTGCAGCCTGAACTGGGCTTCGGTGACGATGCCCGGATTCGCCTGCAGCACGGAATGCCTGTAGCCGTAACCCAAGTCTTCGTTCCGCAGCGTAACCAACTCCCCGGTCGGGAGCAGCACTTCTGCCCGCTGTAAAATGCGTGACACATCCGAGCCATGCGCCCCGGCGTTCATGTAGACGGCCCCTCCCACGGTTCCCGGTATGCCTCCGGCGAACTCAAGTCCGGTCAAGCCTTCCTTGCCGGCCATCACCGAAAGTTTAATGAACGAGTACGCGCCGCCCGCAATCATCGTCGACTCTTCGATCCGCAGCGTGTTCAGCGCATCGCCGAGCTTGATGACGACGCCGCGGATACCTTTGTCCGAGACGAGCATGTTGGAACCGCGACCGATGACCGTCCAGGGCACTCCGCTCACATGCAGCAGCTGCACGGCCCGAACCAACTGCTCCTTGTTCGCAGGCGTCAGCAGGCAATCGGCGGGACCGCCGATTTTCCAGGTCGTGTAGGGCGCAAGCGGCTCCTGAAGCCTGACCATTCCGAACGATCCGTTCAGCAATTCCGATATGACTTGTTGCATGGGATCAACCTCCTTCACAGAACGCCCGGGCGCATAGAGCGGCGCTGGCTGCCGTTCATCCGTAGCGGCCGGCGGCGCACCCGCCTGCAAGCCTCCGTACCGGATTTTGCCATCGGCCGCCTCGCCGGGTGTCTGTCACGGTTATAGTGTAGTTTATGTGACTTGCTGCAGAGTGTGACAATCGCCCATCCGCAAAATTAGTCGCGGGAAAGCTTGAATTGCTCGATGAGCGCAACGATGGCCTCCGTCCCGTTGCCATATGGATTCGCATCCATCCGCTGCTTCATCGCCGCTTCGTCCGTCTCCAGCGCAGCGAGGCCGGCGGTTAAAGCGTCCGGCGTCAGCTCCTCCTCCTGCAGCACGCGGGCGTAGCCCTGCCGCTCGAACGACGCCGCATTCAAAATTTGATCGCCCCGGCTCGCCTGGCGCGACAGTGGAATCAGCAGCATCGGCTTGCGCAGCGCCAAAAACTCAAAAATCGAGGTCGAGCCCGCCCGGGAAACGACCAGATCGGCGCAGGCCAGCAAGTCCGGCAGCTCATCCTTGACATACTCGAACTGCCGATAGCCGCGAACGCCCTCCAGGGAAGCGTCCTTATGCCCTTTGCCGCAAATATGAATCAGCTGATACCGCTGCAGCAGCGTATCCAGCGCAGCGCGAACCGCCTGGTTGATCCGCTGCGCGCCGAGACTGCCGCCCATCACAAGCAGCACCGGCTTTTGCGAATGAAAGTCGCACAACGCGATGCCGCGAGCCGACTTGCCGCGCAAAATTTGTTCACGGATCGGCAGGCCCGTGCAAACTCCCTTGCCGCCGCGCACATGGGGCAGCGTCTCCGGAAAGGTCACGCAAATCCGCGAAACAAACGGCATCGACAGCCGATTCGCCAGCCCGGGGGTCAGATCGGATTCATGTGAAATGACCGGGATGCCGAGCATGCGGCTGGCGACGATCACCGGCACGGTCACGAAGCCGCCCTTGGAAAACACGATATGCGGCCGGATTCGGCGCAGCAGCCCGTAGGCTTGACCGACGCCCTGCAGCACGCGGAACGGGTCCTTTACGTTTTTCAAATCGAAATACCGCCGCAGCTTGCCGGAGGCAATCGGGTGGTAAGGGATGCGTTCATGATTAATGATATCGCGTTCAATGCCGTCGTGCGAGCCGATGTAGGCCATCTCCCATCCGCGCTCCGCCAGCACCGGCATGATCGCCAGATTGGGTGTGACATGACCGGCGGTCCCCCCGCCGGTGAAAACAATTTTGGACATAGCTCAGGTCACCTCGAATAGCGGGAAATATTAAGCAGCACGCCGATGGAGGTCAGCATAAGTGTAAGCGACGAGCCGCCTGCGCTGATCAGCGGCAGCGTAATGCCCGTTACCGGAAACATGCCGATCACAACGCCGATGTTGATGACGACCTGAACGGCAATCATGCCGACGATCCCGGTAGCCAGCAAGCTGCCGAAGGCGTCAGGCGCTGTAATGGCCGTACGCATGCCTCGCCAGACAAGCACCATAAACAGCAGCAGTACGCAAGAGCCGCCAATAAAGCCAAGCTCCTCGGCGATAATCGAAAAAATAAAGTCCGTTTGCGGCTCCGGCAAATAGCTGTACTTCTGACGGCTCATGCCCAGACCCAGTCCGACCAGACCGCCCGGCCCGATGGCATACAGCGACTGAATGGACTGGTATCCGGCGCCAAGCGGGTCCTGCCACGGGTCGAGAAACGCGGTGATCCGCTTCAAGCGATACGGCGCAGCGGCGATCAGCGCGACAAATCCCGCTACCCCGACCAGGCCCAGATAAGACAGATGGCGCAGCCGCGCCCCCGCCGCATAAATAATAAGCAGCGACGCGCCGACCAGCACCGCGCCCGTGCCAAGATCCGGCTGCAGCATAATGAAGCCGAAGGCAAGCCCGACCAGACCGAGCGGCGGCAGCAGCCCTTTCGTAAACCGGGTAATCGGATGCTGCTGGCTGGACAGCCAAAGCGACAAAAACATAATCATGCCCATTTTCATAAATTCAGACGGCTGAATGCCGAAGGAGCCGATGCCCAGCCAGCTCCGCGCGCCTCCGCGCACAACGCCGATCCCCGGCACCAGCACGGCAAGCAGCAGCACGAAGCAGACGATTAGCGCGGGCTTCGCATATTTGCGCCAGACGGCGTAATCCATATTCATCGTAAACAGCATGGCAACGACGCCAAGGGCTGCGAACAGCGCCTGGCGCTTCAAGTAATAAAAGGCATCGCCGAATTCGCGAAATGCCAGCACGGCGCTGGCGCTATACACCATCACCACGCCGATAACGAGCAGCAGCAGCGTAGAACCGAGCAAATACAGATCCGGGGCCGACCGTGGTTTGACCATGACCTCACACCTCTAACCTGGTTAAATTAGGAGGCGGCGGCCAAGCAGCGGGCCATGGCTTGCGGCGGCCGCGCATCACCCGGAGCTTGTCACTCTCCTGTTTTAAGGTTATGCACGGACTGCTTAAACATGCGTCCCCGCTCCTCATAGGACGGAAACATGTCCCAGCTGGCGCACGCGGGCGACAACAGCACGACGTCGCCCGGCTTGGCGAAAGCCAGCGCTTCACGCACCGCTTCGTTTACCGTATCCTGCACTTGCTTAGCAGTATCGACGGTTTTGACGCGGCTCATGCCTGCCTGTCTGGCGACACGGACGATTTTCTCCCCCGTTTCGCCCAGTGCGACCAGCCCTTTCACCTGACGGCCGAACACCGGCAGCAGCTCCATATAATCGGAGCCGCGGTCCAGCCCTCCGGCCACCAGCACGATGTCGCGGTCGAAGGATTCGATCGTTTTGATCGTAGCGGTCGGATTCGTCGCCTTCGAATCGTTGTAGAAGAGCACGCCCTGCCGGGTCGCCACGTATTCCAGCCGATGCTCAACTCCCCGGAACTCGCGCAGCACGCGGGCGATGACAGCCGGCTCCACGCCAGAAGCAATCGCGATCGCGCTGGCAGCCAGCGCATTCTCCACATTGTGGCTGCCGGGTATGCCGAGCTCGTCATGCGGCAGGATGTCATGCTCTGCGCCCGACGCATCGCGGTACACCAGCATCGAGGCATGTCCGGCTTGCTTCGCCAGCGCCAGCGGCGGCTTGGCGTACAAGCCAACCTCCAGCTCCTCGCGTACGGAGAAGGGCAGCACGCGGGAGCGAACCTGCTCCGCAGTCGCCCGGCACCACGGGTCATCCCAGTTCAGCACAGCCGTATCCTCCGCTTGCTGGCTCGCGAACAGCTTTTGCTTCGAATGGATATAGTCGTCCATCGTGCCATGGTAGTCGAGATGAGTTTCATACACGTTCAGCAGACACGCAATAGTTGGCCGGAACGTCTTCGTGCCCTTCAGCTGAAAGCTGCTCAGCTCGACGACCATCCGGTTCTCTGCCGTCGCCTCCAGCGCGGCTTCTGTCAAAGCGCGGCCGATATTGCCTGCGACAATCGGATGCTGCCCGGCCGCCTCCAGCATCAGACCGGTCCACGTCGTCGTTGTCGTCTTGCCGTTGGAGCCGGTAATGCCGATGATCGGGGCCTTGCACAGCCAGCCTGCCACCTCGACCTCTGTGACCGTCTCGATGCCCAGCTCGGCAGCGCGGCGCAGCGGCTCAACGCTATAGGGGATGCCAGGGTTTTTCACCACCAGCGCTACGCCGTCATGAATCAGTCCGGCGGGGTGACTGCCGCAAACAACAGAAATACCCAGAGCCTCCAGTTCGTCGGCCTCCGGGCATAGGTCGCGTTCTTTCTTATCGTTAACCGTTACGTGCGCGCCCGCCTCATGAAACCAGCGGGCGACCGCTACGCCGCTGCGCGCCAGGCCGAGTACGACGACCTGGCGGCCGCGATAGGCAGCAGGATGCTCCATCCTTACAACACCTCATTAATATAGAGTGCGATACCCGCCAAAATCAGTCCGGCCGTCCAGAACGAAACAACGACCCGCCACTCGGACCAGCCGCTCAGCTCGAAGTGATGATGAATCGGGCTCATTTTAAATACACGTTTCCCGCGTGTTTTAAAGGAAATAACCTGAATGACAACCGACATAATTTCGACCAGAAACACGCCGCCGATCAGCGCCAGCAGCAGCTCCCCCTTCGTCAGCAGCGCCACGGCGACCAGGCCGCCGCCGATGCCCAGCGATCCCGTATCGCCCATAAACACCTTGGCCGGGTGCGCGTTAAACACCAGGAAGCCAAGCACTGCGCCCACCATCGCCGCCGAGAAAATCGCAATATTCGGCTGCGTGTTGTTTAAGGCGATAATGGCATACGCGCCAAACGCAATCGCGCTGGTACCCGCGAGCAAGCCGTCCAGACCGTCCGTAAAGTTGACCGCATTGGACGTGCCCAGCATCAGAAAGACGATAAACGGAAAATACAGCCAGCCCATGTCAAAGGACACATGGAAATAAGGCACGCGGATTTCGGTGCTGTGGTCGGAAATGACCAGCAACACGCATACAACTGCGGCCAGCAACAACTGTCCGACCAGCTTCTGCCGGGCGGTCAGCCCAAGCGACCGTTTGAACACAATCTTGATATAATCGTCCAGGAAGCCGATCAGCCCATAGCCGAGTGACGCAATCAGCAGGATGACCGTCTCCAAATTTTTCTCCCCAAAACGCAGCACAGCCAGCGCAAGCGCCAGCATAATAATAATACCGCCCATCGTGGGCGTGCCCGCCTTCTTCAAATGCCCCTGCGGCCCGTCCGTGCGGATCTGCTGGCCGAACTTGAGTCTCCGCAGCAGCGGTATGCCGAGCGGGCCCATAATCAGCGCCAGTAAAAACGATACCCCCAGCGTGATCATTACAATATTGAAATCCACCGGTTTACCCCCCCAATTGCCTGACAAAAGCGGCTACCTGCTCCATGCGCATGCCGCGTGAACCTTTGATCAGCACCACATCCTGTGGCGCCGCTACAGCGTGAAGCGCAAGCGCCAGCTGTTCTTTATCTGCAAAATGCTGCACGGCTCCTGCCGGAAACCGCTCCAGCGCCCCTTCCGCCAGATGAACGGACAGCGGCCCGAAGGCAAATACGCCCGCCACCTCGGCCGGGTCGAGAAACCGTCCGACCTCGCGGTGCAGCTCGGCTTCATCCGGTCCCAGCTCCAGCATGTCGCCCAGGCAGGCGAACTTGCGCCCGAACCCTTTCGCTTCATGCAGCAGCGTCAGCGCCGCCTGCATCGCGGTCGGACTGGCATTGTACGCGTCGTTCCAGAGCGTCAGCCCGCCCGGCAGCTGCTCCACCTCGATGCGCATGCCGGTTACTTTTACGGCGGCCAGACCGCTGGCAATCGCCGCATCGTCCAGCCCGAAGTGCCGTCCGACTGCATAGGCGGCCAGCGCATTCGTCACATTATGCGCACCGAGCAGCGGAATTTCAAAGGCTCGGCTGCCGTCCGGCTGCAGCACAAACTGCGAGCTGTTCCTATCCATGCTTATGCTTGTCGCGTACCAGTCATTCCCCGGCTGCGCGCCAAAGCGCACCCGGCAATAATCGCCCGGCGCGCGGACGCCGGATGACTCCAGCTCCGCCAGCGCCAGCTCCAGCAGCGGCTCATCGCCCTGGTACACAAGCGTACCGCCCGGCTGCAGGCCAGCCATCACTTCCGCCTTGGCGCGGGCGATTTCCATCCGGCTGCCAAGCTGCAGCAGATGCGCGTCGCCGATATTGGTAATGACCGCAATCTCCGGACCGGCCAGCCGCGACAGCAGCTCAATTTCGCCGCGTCCGCTCATGCCCATTTCCAGCACGGCAATTTCCGTATCCTCCGCCAGCTCCAGCAGCGTAAGCGGAAGACCGATATGATTGTTATAATTACCCCCGGTTTTGTGCACGCGAAACACGGTGGACAAGACGGACGCCGTCAAATCCTTCGTTGTCGTTTTGCCGTTGCTGCCGGTGATGCCGACGATGCGGACGGACAGCTCGTTTTTGTAGGCAACAGCCAGTCGCTGCAGCGCAGCCAAACAGTCATCCACGAGAATCAGCGGTTTGCCTGGCGGCAGCTCCGCCGTATGATCCTGCTGCCAGAAGGATGCGACCGCTCCGCCGGCAAAGGCCGCCTCGACAAACTTGTGTCCGTCAAAGGCATCTCCAATCAGCGGGACGTACAAATTGCCGGCGGATACTGTACGGGTATCCTTGGATACCCCTTTCACCCGCTGCTCTCCGGCAGCCGGATCGGTCAGCGTGCCGCCGGCCATTGCGGCTATTTCATGTAAAGTTCGCTCGATCACGGCAACTCGCCCCTTATCGCTTGTTTGGCGACCAGCCGGTCGTCAAACGGATGTTTGACGCCGTTGATCTCCTGATACGTTTCATGCCCTTTGCCGGCAATCAGCACCACATCGTGCGCAGCAGCCCGCTCCATCGCCCGACGGATCGCCTCGCGCCGGTCGGCGACCAGCTCATAGCGGTCTGCTGACGCTCCCGCCGCCACCAGTCCAGGCTCGATATCGCGCAAAATCGCGTCTGGCTGCTCTGTGCGCGGGTTGTCGCTGGTCACGTACACGTAATCGCTGTAGGCTGCAGCCAGCGCCCCCATAACCGGGCGTTTCGTCCGATCCCGGTCGCCTCCGCAGCCAAACACACAGATGACGCGCCCTGCGGCAAAGTCGCGAATCGTGGATAACGCCTTTTCCAAACCGTCCGGCGTATGCGCGTAATCAACCAGCACCAGATAAGGCTGACCGGCGCTGACGACCTCCATCCGGCCCTCCACCGACGTAAGCCGTCCCAGGCTGGCCGCGATCTGCTCCAGCTCCAATCCTTCGGCCAGCGCGGCAGCGACGGCCGCCAGCACATTGTACACATTAAACAGCCCGACCAGTCGAACGTCCAGCTCAGCCGTTCCCCGGAACGTCACACAGCGGAAGCGCGTCCCTTGCCCGGTCATCACAATGTCCTCCGCCCGCACATCCGCGCTCCGGTCATGCACCGCATAAGTAATCGTCTGGGCTGCTGTCGCTTGCCCAAGCAGCTTCGACGCCGGATCGTCGGCATTCAGCACGGCGAACTGCGCCTCGGCCGGGTCGCTCGCATATTCATTGCCGAGACGGGAAAACAGCAAACTTTTCGCTTCGCGATAGTGGTCCATCGTGCCATGATAATCGAGATGATCCTGGGTCAGGTTCGTGAAAATCGCGGTCCGAAACCGGCAGCCCTTCACCCGCCCCATCGCAAGTCCATGGGAGGATACTTCCATCAGCGTGTAATCTGTGCCGACATCGGCCATCTCGCGCAAAATGCGCTGCAGCTCCAGCGCCTCCTGCGTGTTGGTCGCGCGGTTCTCGCGGTAGTCGGCGCCAACCTTAATATGAATATTGCCCATCAGCCCGGTCCGATGCCCCTGGTCGTTGAATAAATGCTCCAATATATAGGTCGTCGTCGTTTTCCCGTTCGTACCGGTGACGCCGATCAGCTTCAGCTCCCGGCTCGGATGACGGAAAAAGACGCTCGCCAGCTGTGCGGCGGCGCTTCGCGCATCGTTCACGAGCAGCACCGGCACGCCAAGCTGCAGCTCGCGCTCTGCGACAAGCGCAACCGCTCCGCGTTCAACGGCGGCAGCAGCATGCTCATGCCCGTCACTGGTCAGTCCGCGTATACAAATAAAAACGTCCCCCGCCTTCACCCGACGGGAATCGGTCGCAAGACCCGTCATCTCCTGCTCGCCATCGCCGATCAGCCGGCTGACGAGAAGCGGGGTAAACAGTTCCTTGAGCCGCATGGAGCGTTCCCCCTCCGTTTTACACATGGTATCTATTATGTACAAAAAATAGCGCGCTGAAAAGCCTAATTTTCATCGGGTGCTCAAGATCGCCGAAAAATATGCAGCACTCTGTCCCAAAACGACGGCTCGCGGACGGCCGGCTGTACAACAGTCGGGGCAGGCCCGCCCTGCGTACCCGTGTCCGACAAGTAAATTCGGATCGTCGAGCCTTGCTCCACGCGCGCTCCCGCCTTGGGCACCTGGCTGATGACCGTTTTCCCGACGCCCGATTTCGCCAGCTGGAAATTCATGTTCAAATCCTCGTAAATATCGGTTACCGTGCGACCGACCAGATCAGGCACAGCCACAATCGGCGTATCGCCGTACACATACTTGCGGTCCAGCTGATCCTGACGGGGCGGCACCTGCATATAACGCAGCGTATCGGCCATCATGTTTTTGACCAGCGGAGCGGCGATCAGACCGCCGAACTGTATCCCCTGCGGATCATCAACCGCCGCATAAATGACGACCTTCGGATCATCCGCCGGAGCGAAGCCGATAAACGAGACGATATGCTCGTCGGACGAGTAACGGCCGTTGATCACCTTCTGCGCGGTACCCGTTTTGCCGCCGACACGGTAGCCGTCGATAAACGCGTTGCGGCCCGTTCCGTTGGCGACGACGCTCTCCAGCGTCTGCCGGACCTGCTTCGACGTTTCCTCCGAAATGACTTGACGGACAAGCGTCGGCTCGATCTGCTGCACCAGCTCGCCGCTTTCCGGCTTATACCACGCTCTGGCGACATGCGGCTGATACAGCTTGCCGCCGTTAATCGCCGCCGAAATCGCCGCCACCTGCTGAATCGGCGTTACGGACACCCCTTGGCCAAACGAAGTTGTCGCCAATTCGACCGGTCCGACACGCGACGGCTTAAACATGATGCCGTTTTCCTCGCCGCCGAGATCAATGCCTGTCTTCTTGCCGAAGCCGAAGTTTTGAATGTAGCTGAACAGCTTCTCCTTGCCCAGCCGCTCGCCCATCACAACAAAGCCAGGGTTGCAGGAGTTTTCAACGACCTGCAGAAACGTTTCGCTGCCATGCCCCTGCCGCTTCCAGCAGCGCAGCCGGGCGCCGGCTACTTCAATCGAACCGCTATCGTAGAACGGATCGGTCAGCTTGATTTTATTTTCCTGCAGGGCAGCCGCCAGCGTAATAATCTTGAAGGTCGAGCCCGGCTCATAAGTCATCCAGATCGGCAAATTACGATTGTAATTTTCGACCGGATAAGCGCCGTAATTGCCCGGTTCAAAGCCGGGACGGGAGCCCATCGCCAAAATTTCACCGTTATTCGGGTCCATCGCAATTGCAACCACATGCTTGGGCTGGTATTTGACCATCGCCTGGTCCAGCTCACGCTCCATAATCGCCTGAATGTTGCTGTCGATCGTCAGCTGCAGGTTCAGCCCGTCCTGCGGCTGGCTGTACAGCTCGCTGGAGCCGGGCATCGGCTTGCCTGCCGCATCCACCATATGCTGAATGCTGCCGTTGATGCCCTTGAGCAGCTTGTCATATCTCAGCTCTATGCCTGTCAGCCCTTGATTGTAGCCGCCGGTAAAGCCAAGAATATGCGCCGCCAGTCCTCCGAACGGATAATACCGCTTGTTGTCCTCGGCCACCACGATGCCCGGAAGCTGCAAGCTGCGGATTTCCTGCGCTTTCTCCTGCGTAATTTTACGTCCGCCCGGCTTGATGTACACTTGCGACTGACGGACCGTAATTTGCCCCAGCACCGTCTCGGCCTCGACGCCTAACGCAGCCGCCAGCTTTGCAGCCGTTGTCTGCGGGTCCTTGATCTGCACCGGAATAGCCATTACCGTCGGCGTGCTCATATTGTAAGCGAGCTGCACGCCGTTGCGGTCCAGCACCTCTCCGCGCTTGGCCGTCACTTCAATATTGCGCCGCCAGTTATCCTCCGCAGCCTGGGAAAGCTTCGGCCCCAGCCAAATTTGCACATACGCGAGCCGCGTCACCAGAGCGATGAACAGAATCGTTCCGATGATCAGTGCGGCAAATAAGCGGCGGCGAACCGTTACATTCGATGCTTTCATGCCCGCTCCGTCCCCTCTGAACAAGAATGGTTTCCTAACATCCCTATTCAGGACAACCCGGGGTTAGAACAAGNTTACATTCGATGCTTTCATGCCCGCTCCGTCCCCTCTGAACAAGAATGGTTTCCTAACATCCCTATTCAGGACAACCCGGGGTTAGAACAAGCTAGGGCGTGTCTCAAAAATCGCTGAAGTGCATCTTTTACCGCCTTTTCGCCCCCTGCCGCGTCACTTTCCCTTGACGTGCCTCGGCACGCCTGCGGAAAACTTCCTTGCTTGGAACGAAAATTCGGCAAAATCTGCTGCCTTCAGCGTTTTCAGACACGCCCTATCGGCTTGTCTCGGTTTCCTTGGCGGCGGCGGCTCCGGCTCCTGGCTTCGCACCAGACCCGGAGGGCGCAGCGGTTTGCGCTTTGGATTCGGCGTTCTGCTCAGCCTCAGACTTTGTCGACGCCGCCTTCTCGTCTTTCTTGCCTGCATCTGCCGGGCTGTTCAGCTCATTATAAGGACGGAGCGTCAAGCTCAGCACCCGGCTGCCGCCTTCGCCGCTAACCGACTGGTCCGCCACATACCCTTCACCGTTCGACTGACAGCGGATGGAAAGCAGCGAGCAAATTTCCAGCGCATCCCGCAGCGACTTGCCCTTCATATTCGGCACAGCTACCTGGTCCGCCGGCTCCATCAACACGTACACGCGCTGCGCCGTTCCGATTTCGGAATCAGCAGCCGGATTTTGCGCCAGCACGCTGCTGCCTTTGCCAAGCGGCTCCACGCTGATGCCAAGCTTGTTCATCTGGCCCTTCGCCTGATCGAGGCTCAAACCGTTCAAATCCGGAATTTTCGTTTTCTCAAGCGACGGGGTCACCCTCGACTGAGCCGCTACCGATGGAGCTATCCCCATATAGCGGAGCGATTGGGAGACAATCTCGCGAAATGCAGGAGCGGCCACCTCGCCGCCGCGATGGTAATCGCCGCCCAGGTCCGGCTCGTCGGCCACAATTGCGACAAGAATGCGCGGATTTTCCAGCGGCGCGTAGCCGATAAAGGAAATGACCCATTTGCCCTCAGCGTACCCTTTTTCGCCTGGAAGTACTTTGTTGGCGGTACCTGTCTTGCCTGCAATGCGGTATCCTTCGATGTAAGCGTTCCGGCCCGTTCCCATCGTCTGATCGGAGACGACCTGCTCCAAATATTCGCCCACCTGCCGGGACGTTTCCTCCGAGATGACCTGACGAATCACCTGCGGGTCTACATGTTTGACGATTTCTCCGGTATCCGCGTTGCTGATTTCCTTGACCAAATACGGCTTCATCAGCTTGCCGCCATTAGCAACCGCCGCATAGGCAGCTGTTTGCTGGAGCAAGGTTGCCGTCAACCCTTGGCCGTACGTAGCGGTCGCAAAGTCAACCGGCGATTGCATGTTCACAATCCCCTTGACCTCGCCCGGTATATCAATTCCCGTTCTCGCGCCGAAGCCGAACTTCTCGATGTACTCCTTAAACTTCGGAATGCCCAGCTTCTCGTAACCGAGCTTTACAAAAGCTACGTTACTGGAGCGCTTCAAGCCTTCCATGTACGAGATCGTGCCCCAGCCTACTGTATTATGGTCATGCAGCCTGCGGTCATAAATTTTGATCGAGCCTGAAGGAAAACGGTCATTCGGGTTAAAAATGCCTTCCTCTACCGTAGCGGCCAGCGTAACGAGCTTGAACGTGGAGCCCGGCTCATATTGGGAAGCAATCGCATGATTCATAAAATTGCGGGTGTCCTTCGTCTCCCAATATTTATTCGGATTAAAGGTCGGCGCATTGGCCATACCCAAAATTTCCATCGTTTGCGGGTCAACCGCAATCGCGGTCATACTTTTCGGCTTAAATTTGTTGTACATGGTTTCGATCGCGCTTTCCATGTAAAATTGGATATTTTTGTCAACTGTCAATTTGACATTGCTGCCATTTACCGCCGGTGTATACCGGTTTTTCGGATCGGGCAGTCCGACACCCCTGGGCGCCTTCTCATAATAAAGCGCTCCCGGCTCGCCCTTGAGCACATCGTTAAGCGTCTGCTCCAGCCCCATCACGGGCTTGTTTTCCTTGTTTGTGTAACCGATCAAATGCGCGGCCAGCTTCTCGCCGGGGTAAAACCGCTTCTTCTCCGGCAGCAGCAATATGCCCGTATTGATGTTGTCCCGCGTTTCCTTCACATTCAACCGCTTCAGCTGCTGCCTCAGCTTCTCCTGCAGCTCGTCGCGCAGCTTCTTGACCTGATCGCTCGCAGTCGAGTCCATTTTCCAGCCCTCGTTGCCAAGCTCCACCTGCGACAGCAGCGCCGTGCCGTCATCACGCATGCGGCTTAGCCGGCTGCGAATCCGCTCTTCCATGGCCATGCGAGCGCCAGGGTCGTCCTCAGCTGGAACGAGGATCGCGGCGATCCCTTTCACAATCTCCTGCTCCAGCCCGTTATTGCGGATCGTCTGCGGCTCCAGCGCGATGGTGTACGCAGGGGCTTCCTCGGCAAGCAGCTTGCCGTTCCGGTCCGTGATCGCTCCGCGCACAGGCGGAATCGTTTTATCCAGCGCCCACTGTTCCTTCGCCTTGCTCAACAGGTTTTCCCCATGAACAAACTGCACGACCTGCACCCAGTACAATCTGCCTATCAGGACAGCAAAAAGGAGGGTAAATGCCCCCCCAATCAGCAGTGAACGCAATTTTACAGTTTTGGTCATCATTAATGTCCCCCCTTTCCCTCATGGATCAGGGCTGATCCTTCGTTTTCTTGGCTGCGGCTGTTGACTTTGTGTCCGGTGTTTTGGCAGCCGACTTGGTGGCCCCCGACTTCACCTGGTTCGGCTCGGCGGTATTGAAGCCCAGCTCGCGCGCCTGCTCCAGCATCCGGTGCGGCTCCAGCGCGGCCTCCAGCTTTTGCTTCAGCATGTTGTTCTCCGACTCCAGCTTGACGAGTTGCTGCTCAATCGTTTTGATCTGCGTGCTCATCTCATAAATTTGCGCATAACGGAAAATGATGATGCCCGCCACGATGACACATATGACAACCGTAAACAAATAGAGCAGCTTTTCCTGCAAAGGCAGCGTCTTGCGGCGGTACACCACCCGCTTCGTCTCCTGAACCTTGGCCTTCTGTTCCGTGCGTTGTTCTACGGCGAGATTCCCATGCATGTATGCCGGCAATGCGGTCTCCTCCTTCATGGATCAACTGTTTCCATCCTGTAATCCGGATGTTTGGCATGATGTTTGTTTAGTCTGACGGACTTGCGAGCTTCTCCGCAATCCGCAGCTTGGACGAGCGCGCGCGCGGATTCGCGCCCAGCTCCTCGTCGCCCGGCTCAATCGGCCTGCGGTTCACCAGCTTCAGCTGGCCCTGAGGATTGCAGATACATAGCGGAAAAGCTGGCGGACACGTGCATTTGGCTACATGACTGGCGAAAAATTGCTTGCAAATCCGATCCTCCAGCGAGTGGAACGTAATCACGGCGACGCGCCCCTCCGGAGCGAGGCAGCGAACGGACTGCTCCAGCGCATCCTCGAACGCGCCCAGCTCATCATTAACCGCGATCCGCAGCGCCTGGAAGCTGCGCTTGGCCGGATGCGGTCCCGTCCGCCGGGCAGCGGCCGGAATGCCTTCCTTGATCAGCTCTACCAGCTGTCCCGTTGACTCAATCGGCGCGACGCTGCGAGCAGCGACGATCCGGGCGGCGATGCGGCGTGAAAACTTCTCCTCGCCGTATTCGAAAAGGATATCCGCCAGCTCCTTCTCCGACCATTCGTTCACAATATCCTTGGCTGTCAGCGGCGCTGTCTGGTCCATCCGCATGTCGAGCTCCGCGTCGTAGTTGTAGCTGAAGCCGCGATCCGCTTCGTCCAGCTGCGGCGACGATACGCCGAGGTCAAACAAAATACCGTTGACTTGCGGCTTCCCCCCGCGGCATGCCTGCGGAATGTTCGCCAGCTCGCGCTCCAGATGACGGAAGTTGCTGCGCACCAGCTTGACGCGATCCCACACGCCCGACAATCGCTCTCTGGCGTTGGCCAGCGCGGCATCGTCCTGATCAAATGCAATCAGCAAGCCTTCCGGCCCGAGCCGCGAAGCAATTTCCAGACTATGCCCGGCGCCGCCAAGCGTACAATCGACATAAATCCCATCCGGCTGAATATGTAAACCTTCCACCGCTTCTTGTTTAAGTACAGTCACGTGATGAAACACGGCTTCATCCTCCTACATCGGCTTGCTGCCGGGTTAAAAATCAAAATTGAAGTCAACGAGCTTCTCCGCTATTTCCGCGAATGAGTCTTCAGATTGCTGGAAATAGCTTTCCCAGATCGTCTTGCTCCAAATCTCCACCCGATTGGAAACGCCGATGACGACACAATCCTTTTCGAGCTTGGCGTGAGATACAAGCATACCCGGCAGATTGATCCGCCCCTGCTTGTCCAGCTCGCACTCGGTTGCGCCAGAAAAGAAAAAACGCGTAAAAGCGCGGGCATCCGATTTCATCAGAGGCAGCGCTTTTAGCTTTTGCTCCAAGACCGACCATTCCTGCATAGGGTATACGAACAAACAAGACTCCAGACCGCGGGTGACAATGAACGATGCTCCGAGGGCTTCGCGAAACTTAGCCGGAATGATCATTCGGCCTTTTTCGTCGATCGTATGCTGATATTCCCCCAAAAACACCATTCATCACCCCCTTTTTACCCACTTTACCCCACTTCACACCACCTGTACAGGTACTATTCGCCCAAATCAAAGAAAATCCTGCTTCTTCGGATGAAGAAACAGGATTTTTTGCGCGATGTGATGCCGCTTTGTTCCGTTTTCAGCCAATTTCGCCGATTAAGAGCGGTCCGAATCATGCAGACTGTCCTTACCGGCCAGCAGACGGTTGTCGTCCAAACGCTGCTTGCGCTGCTCGGCCAGCTTCACTTTGCGCGTGCGCCTGACCCACCAGACCGGAGCCGCGATCAGCGCCAGAAGTATGAGCACCGGCAGCGCGCCAGCCGCGAGGACAACCAAGCCCTGCAGGAGCCAGCCGAGCACCGCCATGGAGCTGTCCAGCGCCGCTCCGGCGCGCTTCATCAACGGCCCGCGTTCAGCCGCGCTTGCCCCGAGCTGCTCCGCCGAAGCGATTTTCTGCACGAGATGCAGCTCAATCGTAGAAAAAGCAACATGCTGCTCCAGATACCGCATCCGTCCCTTAATTCGTTCGATATCCTCCTGTACCTTGCCAAGCTCCGTGGAAAACGAAAGCAGCTCATCCGTCTTCGTCGCTTTCTCCATAAAGGCGACCAGCCGGCTCTCCATCAGCTCCTTCGCTTTCAGCCGGGCGGCAAGATCGACGTATTCCTCGGTCACGTCCTGCCCTTCCATCGACTTGCGAAGTCCCGGATTCATCGTTTCCAGCTGGCTGATGAAGGAATCAAAGCCGACCGCAGGCACCTTGATCACAAAAGAACCGCTTTTTTGCGCAGTTGACGCGCTTTCATTGAACTGCAGCACATAACCTCCCGCGTTGCGCACCGCTTGCTGGACAAGCGCTTCAGTATCCTCGTAGCTGTCCACCTGCATCGTTACATTGGCGCTGTAAATGATTTTGCGGCTGCTCGGCTCCTGAGGCGCAGCCGTGCCGGCTGCTACGGCGCCCGCCCCTTTTCCTTGCCCGGCTGCCGTTTCCTGCGGCCCAGCGGCCTTGTCTGCGGAGGCTGCACCTTCAGCGGCTTGGTTCATTGCGCCGACCGACTGCACTTCGGCCATTTCGCGATTCGCTTGCGTGCTTCCAGCCTTGGCCATCGGGCTGTCGCTGCTGCTGCAGCCTGCCAGCAGCAGCAGGGTCAGCACTGCTGCCAGCACCAGCTTTCTCGCGCCTTCGGGCAGCGACCCTGGCGCGCCGCTGCCCGCCCATTTGGACACGCCGCGCCTTTTTCCTGCCCCCCTCCATGTACTCCCCGTACCTGAAGCGCCCTCCATAGAAGCTGACTTGCGCCAAACGTCCTCCCTTCTGCTGCCTGCCGCATCCGAACATCTGTGTCTGTCTCGTTCTGAACGTGCTGTAGACATGAACATTCCCCCTTAGCCTGAGCTGCGTCAGAGCTGTTGTGTCAACTTGACATCGACACAGCCGCCTGTGCCCTTAACAACGGCTGAAGCAGGAAAATTGTTGCAGCAGGCTGCCAAGCTTCCTTTCACGTCAACTTATGTTATAATTTTACTGGTTACTTTCGCAATCGGCAGGAGGACTTCTTACGATGATAAATGCACAGCGAGGGGTCGTCGTCGCTTTATTCGCAGCCTGTATAGTCGTTCTGTTTCTAGGCAACCGCCACTGGGAGCAATCTATCCGGCTGCAGGGCAGCAAGCCGACCGAAGCCCCTTACGAATCGCCGGGCGCCGGACCGACAGCCGTCTCACAGCCAAGTCCAGACGCTGCCGGTCCGCCGATCCCGGCCGGAGACAGCCAGCAGCCGCCCGCTGCCGAGACTTCGAGCATCCCGGGCACGGCCTCACCGGCCAAATCGGCCTCGGCCGCGAAAACAACCCCGGCTACGACACCGAAGCCCGGGGCCGCAGAGAAAAAAGACAACGCCGCCGTCAAACCAGGGGCGACCATTACCCGCTCCGTCTACCAGCGGTAGACATGCAAGCCTGCAAAAAAGCCTCAACCCACATACTGGGACTGACCCCCGTTTATGAGACAGGGATCAAAACACCTTGCAAGTTTAAGCAGCCAGTCGCCGGAAATTG
>NZ_JCAMRT010000037.1:0-33302 GCF_059821225.1 Paenibacillus sp. sg306046 | reverse complement strand
CCATAATGAACTGGCCTTCAATTCAGTTACATCGTGCATTAAAGCCGATTTTCGTTCTGCGAAAGTTGAGTTACTTAACTATGTCAATACAGACCTTATCCTGGTGGCCGTCCCTCTCAAGTAATACCTTGGTCTCAACTAAAAATTGACCCAAATGACTGGGGCAACAAGTAAAGGTAGGTAAGTTCAATGATAAAGATACTGAGCTATTCTCTCGATGAGCCAATTCATATTAATGCTGAGACATTAGAGTACGCCCAATTGGATGGATTCAACTTTCATAGGGCAATTCTCAACGAGCATTCTTTAACTGGTGCTAGTCTTTATAAAGCAGATCTACGGAATGCTGAACTAATTCGAGCAAATCTTAGCAAAGCGAATCTAACTGAATCATCATTAGTGATGTGTAATATGAGTAATGCTCTTTTTAAAGAAGCAATCTTAGTTAGGACCAGATGTAACTTTGCCAGTTTTATCAATGCTAACCTGAGTAAGGCCGATCTAACTAATGCCGTTGTAAGCAATGCTAATTTTGAAGGTGCAATCTTATTAGGAACTGTTATGAATTGTATGGGCTTAGAACAAGCAAGTCTAAAAGGCGCTGTGTATAACAATTCAACCATTTGGCCTCAGAACTTTGACCCTCAATTATTGGGTGCATTATTGCAACAAAACTAGGACAACATTAATCTTAGCTCTGTAGAAATATCCGTTGGCGAATAGGTATTGAACGGCTGTTATTGTCACAGCATGAGTTCTATGGTGCTACAAGATGTTAAGACAGTATTTTTAGATTTTTAAGGTGTGAAAAGATGTACAAGGCATGCTCTATCATTCCATAGCTCAACACGAGAACGCTTGAACTGGAATTTCGGAGTATAAGGAGTCCCGCATAGCGATGTCCACTGGTGGAGTACAAAGCCAAAGCGAAGGCGTGGGAGTCCCCCTTGACGATTCGGGGCTGTCGAAGCATCAATGCTCGTTTCATTGTCTCCAGCACAAAGCCAATCTCCAGCGTTTGATTGAGCTGCCAGTCGATGATGTAGCGCGAATACCAGTCGATGACGGCAAACAGATACATTCACCCATGGGCATCCGGATGTAGGTAATGTCAACCGACCACGCCTGACCCGGTTCCGTGATATTTAGGCAGGTGGTCCATTAAATTTAGACGAAATTATAAAAATTTTTAAAGACTGGGCAACGACTTAGATAAATCATTGGATAACCACAACCCGACTAACCATCGTGTTGTGGTTTCTTCACCGGAAGAAGCTCGAAAATTCAAGAATTAGGAGGGACGCTGCAGTTTCTCGTGATGAACTTGGAGCGCAGGCTCCGCGTTCTTTTTTCCTTATTTTCGCCATCTTCTCGCGCCTTCGCCTGGCTCTGCATTTCGCGTGAAAAATCGTTCAGCAATCCCTAAACGACGGAGGATTTGAAATGTTGAGTAAATGTACACGACTACCAGTGTTACTATTCGTATTAATCATTACCTTAATCTCATTCTCACCAAGTACAAACGCGGAGATGCAAAATAATGATTTCAAGAGTCGAACGTGGTCGGTAGACGAACTGGGTCATTCTATAGGTCGACTAGATGATGATGGATGGTCGGCAAATATGGGTCAAGACACATCAGGATTTCTGAGCTATGGTCCGTATGTTACCAGTCTGAGTCATGGAACATGGTCTGTGACGNAGGTCGACTAGATGATGATGGATGGTCGGCAAATATGGGTCAAGACACATCAGGATTTCTGAGCTATGGTCCGTATGTTACCAGTCTGAGTCATGGAACATGGTCTGTGACGTGGCCAATGATGATTGATAATAACACGGCGAACGATGAGAACGTGATTCGAGTGGATGTGGTCGATGCGGACAGCGGAGAAGTGCTGGCAGTTCGGAATATTACCCGAAAGCAGTTCGTTCAAGCTGAAAAGTATCAAGATTTCAATATGCAATTTGATATCCTAAGCCCGTCTCATCGGTTGGAGTTCAGAGTGTATTGGTATGGAAATGCATATGTTAAATTAAAACATGTGTCAGTTCAACATGTTTCTGCCATAGTCGAGAGTAAGGCTTGGGGAGCGGAGGTACTTCACCATAACATAGGCAGAAGTGATAATGGCGGTTGGTCGGCTACGCCGGGACTGGATCAAGCGGGACACCTAAGCTTCGGGCCGTATGAATCGGGTCTGGGACCAGGCAAATGGCGAGCGGAATGGTCGCTTCTCGTCGACAATTTAACGATGGATAACAATAAAGTTGCTACTCTTGAAGTAACGGATGCAGATGCAGGTCATCGAATAATCACATCCAGAGATATAATGAGACATGAGTTTGGTTATGCGAATCAGCTTCAGAAGTTTAGTGTGGATTTCATGAATAGCAACCCTGGGCATCGCTTGGAGTTTAGAGTGTTCTGGTATGGGACTGCCTATACCAAGCTCACTACTACCTCAGTGTACGCGCTACAGACGCTCGATAAGCAAAAAATGTGGTCGGTAGCCGAACTGGGTCATTCTATAGGTCGACTAGATGGTGATGGATGGTCGGTAAATACAGGTCAAGACATATCAGGATTTCTGAGCTATGGTCCTTATGTCACCAATCTGAGTCCTGGGACATGGTCTGTGACATGGCCAATGATGATTGATAATAACACGGCGAACGATGAGAACGTGATTCGAGTGGATGTGGTCGATGCGGACAGAGAAGAAGTGCTGGCAGTTCGGAATATTACCCGAAAGCAGTTCGTTCAAGCTGCACAGTATCAAGATTTCAATATGCAATTTGATATCCTAAGCCCATCTCATCGATTGGAGTTTAGAGTGTATTGGTACGGAAATGCATATGTGAAGCTGAAACATGTGTCAGTTCAAAATGTTTTAGCCATAGTGGAGAGTAAGACCTGGGGAGTGGAGGCACTCCACCATAACATAGGCAGAAGTGATAGTGGCGGTTGGTCGGCTACGCCGGGACTGGCTCAAGCGGGACACTTAAGCTTCGGGCCGTATGAATCCGGACTGGGACCAGGCAAATGGCGAGCGGAATGGTCGCTTCTCATCGACAATTTAACGATGGATAACAATAAAGTTGCTACTCTTGAAGTCACGGATGCAGATGCAGGCCATCGAATAATCGCATCCAGAGATATAATGAGACATGAGTTTGGTTATGCGAATCAGCTTCAAAAGTTTAGTGTGGATTTTATGAATAGCAACCCTGGGCATCGGTTGGAGTTTAGAGTGTTCTGGTATGGAACAGCATATATGAAGCTACATAGTATAGCAACATTTAATTCGAGCTCTTTAGAGTTTGCCTACTCGTATAATGCTAATAACATTCTCCAAACTATTGTTACATCTGATGGAAAATGGTATATGATTGAACATGATAAGAATGGTAATTTAATAAGGAGAAGGCTCATAAAGTAGGGCTTGTGAAACGGGTACAAAACAAAGCTCTTATTCTTCCGTTACCTTTTTCGGTTTGCCTTCCGTGCAATTCATTCTGGCATGTAAGCAATCTGAGTGTCAGCAGCAGTTCATCTTTGGCCGCTTTTACCCGTTGTCGTATAAATGAAGGTGCAGTTGTCATTCCGCGCTGATGAAGTTTTCTTGGCAGGGGCGCTCCTGCGTGTAGTTCCATTTGATCGAAACGCAAACGCCGAACAAATCGTAGGTACCCGATGGCTTGCACAACTGCTTTCACTTCATCTTCGCTAAGTAACGTTTGCACGAAGTTTGTAAATGGGGTAATCTTGTTTATGAGAGGTCTCCTTTTTCGAATCGTTGGTGTGGTAACTACCGATTCTACTAAAGGTATGGCCTCTTTTCAAATTTCATTTCCTGTTACTGGATAATCAACACGCCTGCTTCTTTACGTAAGTTTTTGCTTAGTAAGCGATGGATATTACCGAAGTCGAGGACTTCTTTGAGTATTATATGATTTTTTATCGGGCCCGCCTTCCGCTGCCGGCCAGCAGGGAGCTTCAAGCGCTGCTGGAGCGGCAGCTCCCTTTTCACGTGCAATATGCTGTTGCTCCCCACTATCCGATTGTTTTTTACACGTATGTGACCAGTCTTGATCAGTTCTGGAAGCAAGCCGATCCCCTCTCCAAATTCCAGGTCAAAACGTTATTTTATCAATTTGTTCACGAGCTGCTGCGGCAGCTGGAGGCACAGGGAACTTCATTGATCAAGCCTGATCTGGTGGCGCAAGCCGTCCGTTATTTGCATGAGCACTATGCAGAGCCGTTTACGGTGGATGCATTGGCGGAGCTGCTGGATTGCAGTGCGAGGCACTTATCCCGAAAATTTAAAAAAGAGACGGGCAGCAGTCTCATTGAATATTTGACGCGCGTTCGCATCCATAAAGCAAGGGAGCTCCTGCTGCATACCGATGCATCACTGCAAACGATTGCGGAAAGCGTGGGTGTTCCGGACGCGGTGTACTTCAATCGTATGTTTAAGAAGCATGCGGGCGTATCGCCTGGACGCTTCAAAGCAAACTACGCTCATTCGCCGTACGATCGGTATAATGCTAGGGACAGATCAGAATTCTCCATTGTCAGGCGTACATTTCGTCGTTATATTGGTATTCATGATAATGATTATCAATATAAATCAAAAGGGGATTTACGCATACCTATGAACCCGAAGCAGACCATCACGTTATTTCTTATGCTCAGTCTTACACTGTTGATTTCTGCATGCTCCGGCGCAGCAAACCCGACAGCTGCCAATCGAAATGGACAAGACAGCCATGCAGCCCAGCAGGCAAATCGTGGACAAGCAGGCCAGCAATCGTCCGGACCGGATAAAGTCATTAAGCATGCATGGGGAGAAACGACGATTAAAGGAGAGCCCCAAACGATTATTTCATTGTTTCCAGCCGCTACCGACTATTTGCTGTCGCTTGGAATCGTGCCAAAGGCGGCGTCAAGCAACGGAGAAGGCAGCGATTAATTTTCAACCTATCTGGCTGATCGTCTGCAAGGACAGAAAAATTTAGGATGGCAGGTGGAACCAAATTTTGAAAGCATTTTAGCTTTGGAGCCTGACCTGATTATTGGTCAAGATTTTATGGGGAATTCTTTTGCCAGCTTAACGAAAATCGCCCCTACGCTGTTCATTCAATTTCGGTTCAAGTCATAATTCATCCCGCCTGCCCATAAATTGGAGCGAAGCCCTATGCTGACTGAACTCGGGCTAAGGGAGGCGGCCTTCATGCAGACAGCCAACATGTACGCTAAAAGTGTCGATCAGAGCACTTATGAAACCTTCCGGGCACTAGTCGCAGCGATCATCCCGACTACGCCGGCCTTCGCCGCGTTTGGGCCCGGGCAAGTGATCGGAGCCGTCGGGCTGCACGTGCATGAGTACATGATCTGGGAGCTCGATCATACGTTAGCGCTGATGTTCGGGATCAGTCTGACTGTTTTCCCGTTGTCCAGGCCGACCGCTTATTTGCTGAATGCGGGGGCCGTTCAGTTCGTCGCTGCGGGCGGAGCGCAGTATGCGCCGAATGGCTCGATCTGGGCAGTCAGTCCGTTCTCCGCACTTCACCCGGATGACCGGATTCGGGTGCTGGCTATGCTGGAGCAGCTTCAACTGGATCTCGGCGTCCTGCTGCCTCCCTATAAGGATGACGGCGGACTGGTGCGGTTTATCGTCGATTATTTGAACCGGGGGACGATGTTTGGCAACTACTCGGAATGGCCGGCATACGGGACGACCCGGCTCGATACGCCGACCCGGCGAAGGCTGGAATATTTTCCAGTCGGATGGCGGCAGGCTGAATATCCGGGCGTGTCCTCCGGCTACCGTGCGTTTCGCGGCTTTGAGCTGTTTATCGTAAGGCAGGCAGGGGGGTACGCCATTGTATGATGCAGACGTCATTGTCATCGGCTCCGGCGGGGGCGGTGCGGTAGCGGCCAAGGAGCTTGCGGAGAAAGGGCTGAAGGTGCTTGTGCTGGAGGCCGGACCGTTCTACGGAAACAAGAAGTGGCCGGACCCGAACAGCGCCCGGGGCGGCGAATGGAGCTCCAGCTTTCATGATCTCGATGTAGATATTTACAAGCAAATTTACAATCGGTACGAAAACAATATGAACGATGTGGTGTCGGGAGCCTTCCGGTTCGGACCGGCGGACCGGCGGCGAGCGCCGTGGCACCGGATTATGCGTCAGAAGGGCGATATTTGGCAGCTGTCCGGAGTCGGAGGCACGACGCAGCATTATTGGACGCAGTCGCCACGGGCATTCCCGAGCGCCGTCGATGGTGTATGGCCAATCAGCTATGCGGAGCTTGTTCCTTATTATGAGAAGGTTGAAGCGATCTTGCCCGTTAACTTTTCTCCCACGACGCCTAAGGAGGAGCTGTTTTACTACGGGGTGAAAAAAATGGGCTGGAGCCTCAATCGGACGCTTGACGTCGTAAGCCCCGGCTACCGTCCGAATCCGAATGCCATCTTGCCGCCCAATGAGCACCTGATGGACCCTAATTATTCCATTGAGCAGCTGAACAAGATGGAAGGGTGCAATTTGCAAGGCCACTGCGTAAACGGATGCACAGCCGGACCGTCGGTTGACCGAATTGCCAAACGGGGGACACTTGTCAGCTATGTTCCGCTTGCGCTGAAGACGGGAAACGTTTCGATTCGGC
The DNA here is from genome assembly GCF_059821225.1 of Paenibacillus sp. sg306046. NCBI lineage: Bacteria > Bacillati > Bacillota > Bacilli > Caryophanales > Paenibacillaceae > Paenibacillus > Paenibacillus sp. sg306046. Next base: position 26,629 of record NZ_JCAMRT010000037.1, on the reverse strand, counting down.
CCAATTCCTTTACGATTAAAATATTGACGGATCATGATCCGCAGGGCGGGCTCCGTGCGACTGGCGTACGGTTCCGCGACACCTGGACCGGCGAAATTGGCGAGCTGACCGCAAAAGCGGTCGTGCTGGCAGCCGGCTGCATCGAATCGCCGCGCTTGTGGCTGAACTCGGAGCTGCCGTACAACGGCTGGGTCGGCCGGGGACTGACCAATCATTGCTTTGATTGGGTCGGCGGTGTATTTGACGAGAAGGATTTGATGAGCATAATGGGGCTTCCGTCCGTATATCCGTACATGGGCCATACGTCCGGAGCCAGGGTTGATATTCCGGGCACGGGAATTTTTCAAGTGTCCTGTCTTAGCCCGGGGCTGATGTCCTTCCTGACGTATGGGTTCAGCGAAGCTGGCTACGATGCGTTGCGACCGCGGGAGCCGGGGGCTCCGTGGGATCTACGCGGGCGGGTGGTCGGTCCGGAGCTGAAGGAATTGATGATGAATTACAGCCGGACGATGACCTATTTGCTGCTGACCGACGACGAGACGCTGTACCACAACCGGGTCGAGGTTGATCCGGTGCTGAAGGATGAACATGGCCCGATCCCGATCGTTCATTACACCCCGAGCGCCAAAACGCTGCAAAGGCGGGATCGGCTCGCCCGATACGCTTGCGAGTCACTCAAGGCGGCTGGCGCCAAAAAAATCATTCGTTCCGATACGCCCTTCGCCTTTCAGCTTCACCTGGAAAGCACGATGCGGATGGGATTTGTCGTGGATACGAACTGCGAAGCCTACCAGGTTAAACGGCTGTTTATCGCCGACAACAGCGTCCACTTCAACGGACTCGGCGGCCCAAATCCGACGCTGACGACCCAGGCGCTCGCCACGCGGACAGCGGAGAAGCTCGCAGACAAATATTTTAACTAAATGAGACATGCCTGATCCGGGCCAATCCTGATCATAGGGCCGCCTCCGCAAGACAGAGAGCCATCAAAAGCTTTCGCCTTCTGAGCGACGATTCATACTGCAGGTCAAGGCCGTCCCTCTCCGGGGCGGGCTCTTTTCATAGCGTCGACGGCTGAAAAATAATTTCAGGGGGACCTGATGAATGATGACATAATGCTGTCATATTTAGATGTGCTACTGTTGGTTAGGATAGGCGACAAGCTTGCGGAAAGCGGATTTCGTGCAGGTTATAAATGAAATATGGCGGGGAGCAGGAGACACTTATGTACGAATACAAGGGTCAAGCCTATGAGAAGGTCAGCTTTGACGGCAAAGATTTACGGTACGGCGAGCTGATTAAATGTACGTTCGTAAAATGCACCTTTGAACATGCTTCCCTGGAGGAGGCGGCAACAAGCGGCTGCCGATTCATGGAATGCAGCTTCCGGGGGACGGCATTGAACGGTTCTGTACATACGGAGACCGCGTTTGAAAATTGCAGCTTTGTTGGGGCAAATTTGTTTGTTGCGAAGTTTACGTCCTGCAAAATGACGGGCTCCGACTTGTCTGGCGCCCAGACGGACGGGATTACAATAGCCGGGGGAGACTGGTCGTATACGAACCTGCGGCAAGCCCGATTTAACAAGCAGGATTTTAGGCATGTGCGGTTTATGGAGGCAGATTTTACGGAGGCTCAGCTGGAAAAAGCCGATTTAAGACAGGCGGACTTGACCCGGGCATCGCTTGGGAAGGCCAGATTGCAAGGGGCCGACCTGCGGGGAGCCATCCTTGATGGTGTGGACCTGAAACAGCTTGACCTGAAAGGTGTGCGTATGGACAGCTCACAGGCTGTCGCTTTTATGAAATCCTTTGGCGTGAAGGTAGACTGATCGTCTCCGGCCGCCGCATTGACACGCTGTCGCGAATAGGATACGATTAGACCAAGTTAAAAGTTGTGGTGGAGACCTTGGAGAGTCACAGCAGCTGCGTACCCCGCCGGGGGCGCCCTGTTTGTGACTCTTTTTTGCTGCCCAACCTAACGTAGGCGTGAAGGCTGTCCTGCCGGGGCTGTTTATAACCGGGGATCAGGGAGCCGCAATCAATCTGAATGTAGAGGAGACTTCAACCATGAGGAAAGAAATCACGTTTCAGACAAATGACAGCGTTACCATTTATGCGGACAAGCAAGAGCCGGCAGCCGGCGCTGAGCTAAAAGGGATTGTGCTTATCGTACACGGAATTTTGGAGCATGCCGGAAGGTACGCGAGATTCGCGGCGGAATTGGCCTCGCACGGTTACGTTTCCTACACGCCGGATCAGCGGGGACATGGACGGACGCGGACCACGCCTGGTATTACGACGCTTAAAGCGGATGAATTTAACCGCATGGCGACGGACCTGCATCAGCTGCATCAACTCGCCGCAGCGGAATACGGCAACGTTCCCGTGTACATATTTGCCCACAGCATGGGCACCATTGTGACCCGGACGTATTTGCAGCAATACGGCGGCGGGGAGTTGAGCGGGGTTGTGTTGTGCGGTCCTGCGCATATTCAGGGCGTGCTGGACGCTGCAACCACGTTGTCTCAGGCGGCGATTCGCGAGCATGGGTATGACCATGTAGATCCAGCTCTGCTTGACAGCGTATTTGGCGCGATGAATGCCAGCTTCCAACCGGCTCGCACCCCGGCGGACTGGATTACGAGGGATGAAGCTGAGGTAGATAAATATTTGGCCGATCCTTATGTACAGGCGCCGGTCACAGCCGGGTTCCTCTATGAAATGGTCAAAGACTACAAGCTTATCTATGAGGAAGCCGAGGTGCGAAACATAGCGCCAACGTTGCCTTTTCTGATTATTACCGGCGACCAGGACCCGGCGACTGAATTTTCGCAAGGCGCGATTTCAATTATGAATTTATTCAAGGAAGCCGGGATTCAGGATGTCAAATTAATCATTTATCCGCAGGCGCGGCACGAGCTGCTGAACGAGCTTAATCGCGAGGAAGCGACCTCCGATGTCATAGGCTGGCTGAGCAAGCATAAGTAACTGCCTTTGGCGAATAGGCGGCGGAGCGTGTGAACCTGCAGTACAAAACGCTTGCCATGAAAACAGGACGCTGACCTTGAACGAGATGATCAAGGCTGGCGTCCTGTTTGAGCAGCGGAGCGGAATGGCTTAACCCTTTACAGAGCCGACCAGCGCGCCCTTGGCAAAATATTTCTGAATAAACGGATAGACGAGCAAAATCGGGATCGTCGAAACGACGATGACGGCCATCTTGATCGTTTGCTCCGGCGGCTTGACGAAGTCCGCGTCGGTGTTGGCCGCGATGCCGCTTGCAGCGATAACGATCTGCCGCAACAGAATTTGTACCGGCCACTTGTTGGCGTCGTTGATGAACATAATGGCGTTGAAGTAGGAGTTCCAGTACGTAACGGCATAAAACAAGCCGATCGTCGCAATCGAAGGCAAGGACAGAGGCAACACGATTCGGGCGAAAATGCCGAAGTCGCCGCAGCCATCCAGCTTGGCCGATTCCTCCAGGCCGTCCGGAAGACCTTGGAAAAAGCTGCGCAAAATGATCAGGTTGAACGCGCTGATGGCGGACGGAATGATCATGGCGAACACGCTGTCAATCATACCCAGGCTTTTGACCACCAGGAAGGAAGGGATCAAGCCGCCGTGGAACAGCATGGTGAATACGATAAGCAGGTTGATGAATTTGCGTCCGTCCAAATCTCTGCGCGTCAGGCCATAAGCCATAAACGAGGTCAGAACCATACTGATCAGCGTTCCCACGACGGTAACGAAGATGGACACGCCCAGCGACTTGAAAATCGTTGGCGTGGACAAAATATACCGGTATGCGCTCAGCGTATATTCGGTTGGAATCAATACAAAGGGCTTGCGGGCCATCTCCTCCACCGTGGTCAGCGATCCGGCCAATACGTGCAGGAGCGGGAGAACGGTGATAAGCCCGATGAGGGCCAGCAACAAATAGTTCGCGACATCGAACAATCGGCTTCCCCATCTTTTATCTTGCTGCATGCTGCTTCCTCCTTCAAGTTTCAGAACGAGCTTAGTAGACGCCCTCTTCGCCAAATTTTTTCGCCAGCCAGTTGGAGCCCATGACCAGAATAAAGCTGACGACCGATTTAAATAAGCCGACCGCGGTACTGAAGCTGTATTGTCCTTGCTTCAACCCGGCCGTGTACACGTAGGTATCCAAAATTTCCGCTACATTTTTATTCATGGAGTTGAGCAGCAGGAAAATATGTTCAAAGCTTGTATCCAGCACGCTGCCGACCTTGAGAATCAGCATGACGATAATGACGGTGCGAATGCCGGGAAGCGTAATATGCCAAATTTGACGAAAGCGTCCAGCTCCGTCCATCCGGGCCGCCTCATACAGACCGGGGTCGATGGCGGACATGGCAGCCAGATAGACAATGGTACCCCATCCGGCTTCTCTCCAGATGACCTGAAGGACATACATCGGATAAAACCAGCCTGAACTCATCAGGAAGTTGATCGGCTGAAATCCGAAGAAAGCAAGCATTTCATTGATAATACCGCCATCCATTGTAAACATGACGAATGAAATAGAGACGATGATAACCCAGGATAAAAAGTGCGGAATGTAGACGAGCGTTTGAATCGACCGCTTAAACAACGAATGGGATACTTCGTTCAGCATGACAGCAAGAAGAATCGGAACAGGGAAAAAGAAGGTCAGGTTGACCACAAACACTAGCAGCGTATTTTTAAGAATCGTCCAAAACTCCGGCTCGGTGAACAAGCGGTTAAAATGCTTGAGCCCTACCCATTCGCTGCCCAGAATGCCCTTGTAGGGAAGATAGTCCTGAAACGAGATCACGAGCCCGAGCATCGGAATATATTTAAAAATAATGAAGTACAGAAGCCCTGGTAAAATCATGAAGTACATCACTTTGTTGCGAAGCATTCTTCGCCAAATTTTGTCGCCGGATTCTCTATATCTCACCGACCCTGCTTCGGCAGTTGTATTTTGCATAACAGCGTCTCCTTCTCCTGGTTAGTCTTTGTAAAGAGGAGGGGGACGAAAGAGCTTGTCTCCCTCCTGACGGTGCTTGCGATTATTTTTTGGAGCTGGCGTAGGAGGCGTTGTATTCGTCGATAATTTTTTGACCGCCGTCCTTCAGCCATTTGTCGATGGCTGCCTTGAAGCCGGCTTCGTCGATTTTACCAATAATAAATTGGTACGTAGCGTCCTTCATTTGCTCCTGCAGCCGTGTGCCGCGCTCGGTTTGGGTAGCGGACTCCAGCGCTGCGGTCGGGTCGCTGATCATAAACTTGGCCGCTTCGTTGGACAGCTTGTTGGCTTTCTCCAGCGAGGCCGAAGCATATTTCTGTGGAGAAACGTTTGTCGTTTCGGCCAGGGCCATGTTCAGGTATGGACGAACTTCTTTTTCAACAAGCTTGATGTCCGTGCTGCTGACAATTTTGCCTTCGCTGTCAACCGTGTAATGCCCTTGATCCTTGATACCGAACTTCAAGGCGTCAGCAACTTCCTTGTCGAAAAATTTATCGAACACGGAGAGAATCGCTTTCAGCTCAGCTTCTGATTTAATGGAGGATTTCGGGAACAGCATCAGCGTGCCGTAGCCGTTCGTTCCCCAAGTGACAGGCTTGCCGTCAGCGCCCTTCAAGTCGTTGGACACATCATATTGCGCGTTAGGCACATTTGGCGTTGTTTTGTCCTGCATATTTTTCACGTCGCCCATCGTGCCGATGTAAACGCCGGAGCGTCCGGTATACATCAGGTTTTGCTGGTCGGTTTTGCTCGTTACCGGGAAATCCTGGTTGATCAGTCCTTCGCCATGCAGTTTTTTGTAAAACTTCAAGGTGTCCATATACCCTTTGCTCATGAAATCCGGCGTCAGCTTGCCGTCCGTGAGTCCCCAGCCGTTCGGGGTACCGAACAAGGTGGCGACCGTTTTGAAGGAGCCGTACACCAGATCGTTGCGATCGGCGAGCGGAATCGTTTTGCCGTTGCCAGCCAAGTCCGCTTCCTTGAATTTCTTCAGTACCGTATAAAGCTCATCGGTCGTTGTTGGCATGCTTGCGCCAACCTTTTCCAGCCAATCCTTACGAATAACCAGACCCGAGCGCGCAGGCTGTCTCTCCTGATACAGCGAGTAGATTTTGCCGTTTACCTTCGTGTTTTCCAAAATTTTGGCATCCAGCTTACCCAGGTTCGGGTAATCCTTGAGGTAAGGGCCGATTTCCCAGAACTGGTTGTTTTTGATTGCATCCCGCATGAGTGCGAAGGAAGCGGAGTTTTTCAGAAATACGGCTTGCGCTAACGTGCCGGTAGCGAAGGCTGCCTGGAATTTCTCGTCATACGAGCCGTCGGGTACCCATTGGATGTCGATTTGCGAATTTGTTTTTTCTTCAATATATTTTTCCAGCTTGTCCGAAGGCACTTCCGGCGTTTGCAGGTTGACCATCATGCTGAACTTGACGGGGCCTGAAGACGGGTTCGAGGAGCCCTCTGCTCCGTTATTGGTGTCTTTGTTATTTCCACAAGCTGCGAGCATGCTGCCCGCTACGGCGACCGTTGCAACCGTCGCTACCCATTGGCGTGTTTTTTTTGCCATCTGAATTCTAACCTCCATTAATTGGATCTGTGTTTGTTCGCTCTTTCGCTTGCTGCTCTCAGTAGTATGCTTTCGTAGTCTTCCGTGTCATCCCAACAGCTCTGAGCTCTGACATGCCTTACTATACGGAGTAAGCCGTGTTTTGAATATAATCCTTGCCCCATACGGCACAGTCATTCAGCGCTTTCGGACCGGATTTTCCTTGCCGCAGCCCGCAATCTGGGCTAATGATTATGTCTGTTATGCGATCTGTGCGGCATTTGTGCCGGTGCTCGGGGACAAATGTTGGCTCGTAAAACCGCTATGCGTCCCGCTGCTCTCCGAATGACGGCTGCCCGTTCATGGAAAAAGGCCTCCCGCCTGAATGCAGCTGTACACGGCTCAACCACAAGGGTCGGTTCGTGCAAGCTGGCATCCGGGGGAGGCCTGTTAGGAGCTTTGTTATGAGGCGTTTAGCCAAGAGAGAGGGGAGCTTAGCGCTTGCTCCAACTCCTGAATGACGGCGCTGCCGCCTTTTTCCTTCCACTTGTTTAGTTCTTCCTGGAAGCTTGCTTCGTCAATCTGGCCGAGAATGAAATTATAGGTGGCATTGGTGATGATATGGTCCAGCTCTACATTCCGGGCGTCGTAAGTCGGCGAGGAAATCCCCAGAACCGGATTGTGAATCAGCATGCTCGCATTGTCTGCAATCAACAGGTTCACCCTCTGCAGCATCGGGTCGATATCCGTCAGATTGCGCTCGTACAGATGCGGATTGGAAACACTGTTGAGCAGCAGGGAGGTGAGCGGGGGCACCTCGGCATTGGCCAGCGCATGCATCGCTTGATCCGCATAGTTCACCTTGCCGTCCTTCAGCACATAATGCTTATTTTCAATGCCATACATCAGCAGGTTGGAAATGTCCCCGTCCAGCGTCCGGTTAAAGAAAGCGAGCGCCTGCTTCAGCTCGTCCTCCGTCTTCAAGTTCTGCTTGGAGAAAAAAAACATCCCGCCGTTGCCCGAATCCGACCAAATGCCATAGTTTCCGGGACCCTTAATCCGGTTCAGCACGACAAACTCGGCTGACGGATTTACTTTCCTCGTGTCCTCCAGCAGCCGCGGCGCATCCGCCAGACTGCCGATATATACGCCGGCCTTGCCGGTAATCAGCCGATACCGCTGCACGGCTTTGCTGGTTACGGGAAAGTCTTTGTTTACCAGCTGTTCCTGATACAGCTTTTTCATAAACCTCATGGTATTCATATAGGGCTCTGTAGCAGCCTCGGGGGTCAGCTTGCCATTCGTCAGCGCCCACCCGTTCGGCGTACCGAAGTAGGAGCTTAACGTCTTGAAGGCGCCGTAGTACAGATCGTTGCGTTCGGTAAGTCCTGTTGTATCCGCCTTGCCGTTGCCGTCCGGGTCCCGTTCTGTAAACGCCTTTAGCACCGTATAAAGCTCGTCCAGCGTGCCCGGCTCCTTCAGTCCGAGGTTGTTCAGCCAATCCTTGCGGATCATAACCCCTTGCCGGGATTCGGGACGCTCGTTGAATAACCCGTACACATTGTCGTCGATCGTCATCAGCTTGGCGGAAGTTTCCTTGAGCGCCTTGAGATTTGAATAATGATCGAGATAGGGGCCGATATTCCAGAACATGTCCGACCGGATCGCGTTTTTGATCACGACCAAATCCGACGGCTTCACAAAAATAGCCTGAAAGTTATCCTTGCTCTCCAGCAAGCTCATCATTTTATTCGAATAGATTTCATCGGAAACCCAGTTGATATCCAGGGTCACGTTTGTTTTATCCTCAAGCTCCTGCATCAGCTTGTCCGGCGGCGCAGTCGGCTGATGAAGCGGCAGCATGATGCTGAGCGTAGGCCGGGACATCCCTGCGGGCATCTCCGCCGATTCCGGCTCCTGGCCCCGGGTGATCCAAATTGCCGCAGCCAGGACGACGGCCACAAGCAGGGCCATAGCAGGGAGCAAAATAAGTTTTCTTGACTTATTGATCATAGGATGAGGTTCTCCCTTCCTAGCAGAGTTGCTATTGCTGTGAATGCCTTGGTACAATACGTGTATCATACCATGAATCAACAAGTGCAGGAGTGACAATTGTGAGGAAATCCAATTTTTTGACTAAAATGACCTTATTTAGCTTTATCCTGTGTGTTGTTCCGGTCATGATTATCGGATTTTTCTCCTATCTGAATGCATCCCGCGAAATTCAAAAGCAGGTGAATCAAGGCCAGCATCAAATTTTAAGCCAAATGAGCTCCAATGTGGAGCAAACGCTGCGAACCGTTGTGCATGCCCTGAACCAGCTGGCGGATTCCTCTGCGATGAGCAGGGTGTTTGGCGATGCGCTGACGGAGCAGGACTTTATTTTATACCAGAATCTGCGCAGGGAAATGCTGAACACGCAAAATTTCTACACCAACCTGGAGGATGTTGCGATCGTCAATCTGAAGCAAAATTGGATGATGAAAAACTCCGGCTTCTACCAGTTCGACGAATACCTGCATCATTCGCAAATCGCGAACCAGATGCTGCTGATGAATAATTCCTCCTGGGTGTTGAATAATACGTTATGGTTTTATAGCGAAATGAAGGCAAATGTGGAAGCCTGTCCGTATACGATCAGTCTCGTTCAAAAGCTGCCTTCCTATTCTTCCTACAAGACAGGGATGGCGTTCGCCAATATCTCGACCTGTTCCATGCCTTCGATTATCAATTATACGCCGCGTCCATCGGAGACGGTCATGATTCTCGACAATCAGGACCGGATCGTGTATCACAATGACCCCGCCATGATCGGGCAATACGTTCGCAATACCGGTTTTATCAGCCAAACGATGCTGCTTAGCGGGAAGAGCGGACAATTCCAGACCAAGGTGGGCGGACAGGATTATACGGCTACGTATTTGCGCTCGGACTTCAATAACTGGGTGTATGTTTCGATCATATCCATTGACAGCTTGACGACGGAAGCGGTTAAGATCCGCAACTTCACCATTTTGACGATGATCTTGCTGGTGGCGGTGTTTATGACGCTTGCCTGGTTTTTCTCCAGAAGAATGTATACGCCGATTCAAAGGCTTGTGCGGCAAACGATCGGCCATATCACCACATCCGCCCAGATGAGCGAATTCGACATCATCAGCAGCTCCTTCCAGGATTTATTTAAATCCAAGGCCCGTCTGGAGCAGGAGTCGTTCCGTCATCTGCAGCAGGCCCGCGACTTTTTCCTGATTCGGCTGCTGCAGGGCACGATGCGGAAGCAGAGCATTACGGAGAAAATGGAGCAGTTCGGGTATTCCGCCAAGGTCAAGGACTGGGAGCGGCTATCGGTCATCGTGGTGCAAATTGATACGCTGGATGAAACGAATTACCGCAAGGAAGATATGGATCTGCTGCTGTTTGCGGTGCAAAATATGGTGGAGGAGCTTGTGCCGGAGCATGTCCGGCTGGCGCCTGTTGTGTACGACTCGGCTGTTTCCCTGATCGTAGGACGGAGCCCTGTGCCGCTGGAGGAGTACAACTCCTGGATCTACGCGATGACGGAAGATATTCAGCATAAGGTCAATGCGATTCTCAAGCTGACGGTGAGCATTGGGATCAGCCTGCCTTTCACCGATGTGACGCATACGATGGTTGCTTTTCGCGAAGGGCTTGAGGCATTGAAGCACCGGATTCATCTGGGCGTAGGCGTGATCATCAACTACGCTCATATGAACCGCGGGCTGCCGAGACAAAATCTGGACTACCCGTGGCTGACCGAAAGCGAGCTGTTCGATGCGATACGTCTGGCCGACGAGGAGAAAACCCGCGAGCAGCTGCACAAGCTGATGACTGCCATTTTCAAGCATGAAATGACGCCGCGGGAATACCAGGTGCTGATCAACAAGCTGCTGAACAACCTGCTCATTATGATCCAGGAGTCAGGCATCCGGATCGCGCAGGTGGACGAAGGGCCGGAATCGTTCTACGAGGAGCTGCAGAAGCTGCCTCTGGCGACGGAAATCGAGGGCTGGTTCTGGAACCGAATCATTCACCCGCTGCTGATCTTGTTCAAGGAAAGGCAGACCTCCCAGTACCAGAGCATCTCCGATAGTATACTGGACCGGGTCAGCCGCGAGTACGACAAGCCCTTGACTGTAGAGGGGCTGGCTGCCGAGCTGCATTACAATGTCAATTATTTAAGCAGCGTGTTCCGCAATCAGGTTGGGCAAACCTTCAGCGAGTATTTGTCCACCTACCGGTTCAACGTTGCCAAGAAATGGCTGATCGAAACGGATATGACCGTCAAGGAAATCTCCGAGCGGCTGCAGTATCAAAATTCGCAAAATTTCATCCGCTCGTTCCGCAAGCAGGAGGAGATGACGCCCGGGCAATACAGGGAAATGCACCGGAAGCTGCAGACTTGACGGGTTGACGGAATCGTTATAGAGATATATTGAAATTGGAGAGACGCTACTGACCTTACACGGTTGGTAGCGTTTTTTGCGTGGTAGGTGCAGTGATTTGGCCGGACTGTTGAGAATGGAGGGCCGAGCGGCTGGGGAATTGGTGTGGCGCGTTCGTGAACGAAATGTTATTGGAAGCGGCGTTAAGTTGCACCTGTTTCTAAAATTTTCTTTAGAAATCTCCTAAAGGTTACATAATTATACAAATTTGATGAAAACGTTAATATTTGTTTAGAGGATATATATTACTATGGTAACTAGTTTTAGATTGGAGATGGTTTATTTGGCATATTGACAACTTGGATGTTACACACTCAAAAGCCATTGTAGTTGATTTTATTTCTTTCTAAGAAGGAGTCATAGCATGAGGTTATCAAAATTTTTAATGCTCGCTTATGTTGGTTTAGTCGTGCTGATGCTTGGAACTACAAGTCATGCACAAGCGGATACCTTCACTACCTCCGTGTCTGTATTCGGAGGGAGTGGTGTTGATACGTTTAAAAGCGTACTGCCTACAGCAGATGGAGGATATTTCGTATCGGGAGTAACTGCATCCAGTGATGGCGATGTGGCGGGCTTAGCGCCGCTCAGTCCTGCTGGTGTAGGGCTTATGGTGAAGTATGATAAAAACCAAAACCTGGTATGGAAAAAAACTTCCGTAAATGCTTCTGCAGGTTTTGCACAAACCCTGGATGGAGGTTTTATTGGCGTTGGTGCCAAAGCAGGTATCCAACAAGATGTTGACGCCTCTATTGTAAGATATGATGCCAACATGAACGAGCTGTGGCAAGTGACAATAGGAGGAAGCAAGTATGACACGCTCAATTCGGTGGTACCGACAAGTGATGGTAAATTTATCGCTGTTGGGCGTACGGCTTCTTCAGACAAAAGCTTTGCCGGGTTAAGCAAGGGCGCGGAGGATGCCATTGTTGTTAAATTTGCTCTCGACGGCACCATTATTTGGCTCAAAACGTTTGGCGGGTCAAGCAATGAAGAGTTTTTAGGCGTTACCCCAACGGCGGATGGCGGGGTTGTCGTTGCTGGCAGTACGTTATCGACTGATGGAGATGTAACCGCTACTGCCAATGGTACAACTGCTCGTGCGCTGTTGGTTAAGTATGCTGCAGATGGAACTGTAGCTTGGAAAAAAATGATGCAAGGATCCTTTGGAAATAGAAACGTACTCAACTATGTTCAACGCACGATTAATGGAGAATATGTGGCCGCAGGCGCTTTTTCGTCAGTTGGCGGAGATTATCCCCCATTTGAGCAAGGCAAAGGTGATGCGCTCCTTATTCGATTTGACGAAAATGGTAATGAAATATGGACGAGAGGAATTGGAGGAACAGATACCGATCGGCTGGTTGCTCTTCAGGAGATCGCAAATGGCGGATTGATTGCCGTTGGCAGCACTGACTCAAGTGATGGTGATTTTGTCGGCATGGCTAAGGGCAGCAGCGATGCGATCTTTGCTTATTTGGATCATGCAGGGAATGTACTGCAAACGGGCACCGTAGGAGGATCAGGCAAGGATTATTTTTACGCAGTGGCATCCATAGGGAACGGCAAGTTCGTGGCGGTTGGAGATTCGACATCGACTGACGGGGATTTGGAGGGCAAGAGCAAGGGGGGGAGCGGTAAAAATAGAATGGATGCGCTGCTCTCTCTGTTTCATATAGATCTTCCGGAAGAGAGCGGAATCACATTTTCAGCAGACAAGACGACTCCGACGAATACAAACGTTACCGTCACGATCGAATATCCTGCGAGTGCTGTGGTGAAACAATACAAGCTTGGCCGAGAAGGCGCCTGGAATGTATATACAGCTCCCTTGAATATTTCCGAAAATACGACGATCTATGCAAGAAGCATTAGTGCATCGGGACTTGCATCAGAGGAGTCGGCTTACGGTGTTATTAACATCGACAAGGTAGCGCCGCCGGCACCATATTTAACGCCTGATCGTACTGAACCTACAAATCAGAATATTACAATTGCAGTGCGATACAGTGATATTGGTGAACCCGGTATCGGTGAATATCGAATTAATGGAGGCAACTGGATCAAGGAAACTGCGGGATGGATCCTCATGACAGACAATGGTACGCTGGAGGTCAGAGTATCGGATAAAGCAGGAAATTCTTCTAGCACAACCTATGTAGTGAGCAACATTGACCGGATTGCAGAAGATCCTACATTTAATCCATCCATCACCAATCTGACCAATAAAGATGTGCAAGTCACCATAAGCTACCCTCCTGATGCCCAACTGCGAGAGTACAAAATTAACAATGCCGCTTGGTTATCCTATTATTTTGCCAGTCCCCCAACACTAACGGAGAATGGAATTGTATATGCTCGTCATACTGATATTGCAGGGAACACCTCCAAAGTGGCAAGCATCCAAATTTCAAATATAGATAAAACGCCGCCAATCGCTGCAACATTGGTTCCAGATAAAACGCCGCCAACGAACGGTAATGTGTTTGTTACGATCAACTACCCTAGTGATGCAGCTATTAAGGAATATTCCTTAGGTTCAGGGGGATTTAGTGCGTACACTAAGCCAGTCGAAGTCGCGCAAAATACAACGGTGTATGCAAGAAGCAAGGATCTCGCCGGCAATCAGTCTGTTGTGTCCAGTTATCAGGTGACTAATATTGATAAAGTGCCGCCGGAAGCACCCAAAATTTCTGCAGATCAAACGGCTCCGACTAATAAAGCGGTAAATCTAACTATCACTTACTCTACAGACACCGTGAAGAAAGAGTATCGGGTTAACAATGAGGAGTGGAAGCTTTATACGGCAGCCGTAGCTGTTCAGAACAATGGGACTGTGCAAGCAAGAGGAACAGATGCGGTCGGTAATGTATCAGCAGCAACAAGCTATACCGTTTCGAATATAGATAAAACGCCGCCTGTACAGCCAAGCTTTACGGCCAATCCGTCGAAGCCAACCAATCAGACGGTTGCCGTTACCGCGACGTTTTCAACGGATACGGCAGTTAAGGAGTACCGGACGAATGGTGGAGCATGGGCAGCCTACACGGCGCCTGTGGCCTTCGCGAATAACGGCGTTCTAGAGGTCAGAGCGACGGATGCCGCAGGCAATGCTTCGATTGGCCGCTATGAGGTAACCAATATTATTAAGGTTGCTGTGCCGCCTACCATTACAGTAGATAAGACAAGCCCGACGAATACAGCGGTCAAGGTGACCATCAACTTTCAGGCAACGGATTCGGTGAAGCAATATCGGGTTGGTCAGGGTCAATGGCTAGACTATAAAGGCATTATTGAGCTTCAAGACAATGCCAAAATCGAAGCCAGAGCAACTGATTTAGTAGGTAATGTGTCGGTTATTACTAGCTTCACGGTATCCAACATTGATAAAACTCCTCCGACTGCTCCCAGAATCGCTGTAAGTACGCGGGGACCAGCGAGGGAAGTCATGGTGTATGTCGTATACGAAGGCAGTGAACCTGCTTCTTCGGAGTATCGAATCAATGAGGGGGCATGGACCCGGTATCTGGAGCCGCTGCTGATCAAGGAAAATATAACAATAGAAGCAAGAGCGATAGATGCGGCAGGAAATATTTCTTCCATTGCGCGTGATGCAGTTACGAAAATTGATCGAGAGCCGCCGCCAGCTCCTGTAATAACTGTCATTGATTCAACATCTGTCGTTGCTACCAAAATACTCGTCACATTCCCAGGGAATGATGTCGCAAGCCGGGCAGTTCGGCTGGACAATGGAGAGTGGAAATTCAGCAGCGGACCTTCTGTCTCAGCATGGTACAGCAAGAACGGAATTTTGGAGGCGAGATCCATCGATACCGCCGGGAATGAGACGAGCTCGTTCTATACAATCTCGACGTTGGAGCCTATTACATTTTCGGCGGATATAACGGAACCGACCAATCAGGACGTCACCGTTACGATTCAATATCCTTCCACTGCAAGTTACAGAAAATATATAATTGATGGGAATTATTCGAACTTCTACGAATATACAGGTCCGATCACCCTTGCGAAAAATGCAGAGATCACAGCATATGCAGCTGATGGTAATGCAAGTGCTGAGAAATATTTCAGAGTGGCCAACATTGATAAGACGCCGCCGCTCCAGCCGACATTTGCAGAGGATAAATCGAACGTTTCCTTTGTGAAAGTAACGATTGCTTTCACGGAAGATTCAGTCAGAAAGGAATATCGCATTGATGGCGGAGCATGGACAGCCTATAGTGCTCCTATAATACTTACGAAGAAGACATTGAAAATAGAGGCACGAGCATTTGACTTCGTTGGAAATGGTTCACAAAGCGAATGGTCGCTTCAACCGCCGGCTCTGTCCACGATTTCGGCAACAATGCGCAGCTTGCCTAATTCAATAGGCATGGAGATTGGAATCAAGTATCCGGACAACATTGCCTTCAAAGAATACCGAATAAATAACGGGCAATGGATCGCTTATTCAGCTCCCTTCACGATTACAGCTGATGCTACGATTGAAGCGAGAGCAAGTGATGCGATCGGAAATTTCTCCGTCACAACCCGTTATGTGCCGATCAGCAGCGACCTGAAGTACTTCTACGATGCGCAAGGGAAGCTAGACTATATTTTATTTCCGGCTGGTCAGAAGCTTAAATATGTTTATGATTTGAATGGGAATTTATTAAGAACGAAGATGGAGTAAGGTGTTTGCAATACGAGTAGAAAAAACGTTAAGTGAAGAGGAGTCCGCATGAAGAAAACGATACGATGGATGTTGATTTTAGCAGTTCTCTTAAGTTCATTCGCGCCGCCATCTATGGCGGCCAGTGCCGCAAGTCCAATAACCGAAAGTACGAGCAATCAAGAGGTAATGCCAGCTTCATCAGCCTCCGCTGCTAGTTATATTACCCTTGAAGGGCTAAGCAAACAATATGGGGTTCCGCAGCTGGAATTAATTCAACTGCTAACAAAAGGCTACTCTCTTCAAGAGCTGCACAGCGCGTTAGAGCGATCCAGAGCGCAATTGCGGCCCTTGGAGACTGCTCTTGATGAAATAAATCCGCAAGTGCTGGAGCAATTAAATAACCTGGATTATGCTCCTATTCAGCAGGAGAAAATGTCTGAGCAGGTGGAACCGACCACGCTTCCCAAGCCTGAAGGCGAGTTTGTGCCACAGCCCGATGAATCAAGCATGGCTTTAAATCCATCCGTATTCGGCAACGTCTACGGGGAGCAAGTAACGAATAACGTTTACGGGAATGTCTATGGATCTCTTCGAGCGATGCGCAGTATGGCAGCCTCAGCCAGTTCATTTCCGACATCCTATGATGAGTTGGCAGTCAAGCGTCTGGATATCAAGGTTAACGCTGCGCCCTACATGGTTGGAGGAAGCGAGAATGTGTCAACCTATGACGGGTCCTTGCAGGTAGAAAGCAGCGATTTGACGCTTCCCGGGAGAAACGGTCTATCCTTCAATTTAAAACGAATATACAACAGCAACGATGCTGTCTATTACGACAAGGAGGTATACAAGGGGAATGTTTATTCAGTTAAGTATTATCCAGAGCTGATAACACGTCTCTCTTTAAGAAATGGAGGCCAGCCTGTTATCGAAAAGGGTTACTCCTCGAGCTTTAATTTTGAGCCTTACTTCAGTACGATGGCTTACAGGGCGCTTATTCAATACGACGGACAGTATTCGTACTGGCACGCTCCTGATATTTTCTCATCTACCGTCGAAGACTTTGACGATGTAGAGCGTAAAATTGCTGAAGCCAGATGGCCTAAGGTAGATCCAGCCGACCCGAAAGGTTCACCTTTCATGATTGCCGAAAACTTTACTTTAAGTGGAGTTCCACTGCTTGTTAAGGCTTATACGACTGGAAAAGTGGTGGAGTATCCATACAGTAAGCAGGTCGTGTGTGCGATACCTTCATCGGGATGGGGATGCTTGGGGGATAAATATGCCTATGGCAATAAAACCGTGAGCAGGGAAGTCGAAGAAAATCGGTTTCCAATCGGCAAAGGATGGAGCTGGGATATTCCTCGCATTCATACCAAAGCCAATTATAAAAAATATATTACTCTATTCGGCGGAGCTACATATGAGTTGGATGAGCTGTCGCTAAAAGGGTATCCTTGGAAAGACCTTCAGTTACAATATGATACCACGGTTCGAGTAAATAACAGACAATCAAGCTACGTTTTGAAAAATTTGAATGGGAACAAACAGTACTTTTCTTATGATGGGAAACTGATCCAGATTTCGGATGCTTACAATAATACCCTGCAGTTTATGTATGAAGAGGTTTCGCCCTATGGGGCAGTGCTGACTAAAATAACGGATGCCCTTGGGAACGATATCCAGATCAGCTACTCAACAACAAGTGTTACGATGACGCAAGGTGACCGTAAGGTTACCTATGCAAAAACGAAAGATCCGCAACAAAATAAAGAATTGCTGAGCCAGGTTACGGATTCACTTGGAAGAACGACGTCCTATATTTATGACGTGGTCAAGGCTCCATTTACATTGATTGACACGCCGAGATTTAAGGATAATTATATTGCGTTGCTGAAGCAGGTGCATCACCCGACGCAAGCGCGTACAGAATACAGCTATGCAAACGACACAAGACCACTCGGTTACCTGGCCTCAGAAGAAATATTTCGAGTCAGCAGTCGTGAGGATGTTGTGATGTATGCCGATGGAACAGAAAGCAAACATAACCATCAGAGCTACGCTTACAATGGCGACGGAGCAAGGGTGGATAAAAACAGTTCGTCATTCAGCACAACGATCAGCAATGGCCGATTAAGCACAACCTATAGCTACGACAAGGTGTACATTGACGACAATACGCCGGAGGTCATGTACAACACGAGGATTACAAAAGATGATGGTGCGACTCAACAAATCGAAGAAATGGAGTATGATCGGACCAATCGACGAACGTCCCCGATCAAGGTTAGCTCGTATGCGAAAAAAGCAGGCGCTCAGGGTGCAGTTAAAGTCGTTACCCGTACGTATGATGACTACGGAAACATCACGACTGAAACAAACCCGGAGCAGGTGAAGGCGACGTATTTGTATGACGAACAAACGCATTTATTAAAATCATCGACGGTGCCTGTTGGGGAGGGGCTGTCCGCTTATACCGAAATTGAGCGATACCCGACGTCGAATAGTGTAAAGAGAATGCAGATCAAGGAAAAAGATACGAATGGGCCGCTGAAGGCCGAGACGAGCTACACGTATGACAGCTACGGCAACTCGTCAAAAGTTACGATCGCCGATGATAACCGAAACATTGTTGTCAACTTCCTGTATAGCGCCCTGTATAGCTCTGGGTTTCCAACGGAGCAATCCATTGTTACCTACAATGCAGATCAGCAGCCTGTAACGGTAAAGCAGAGCTATGCGTACAATAAGCAAACAGGGGCGATGACCCGGTACACGGACGGGAAAGGCTATGTGACCGAGTATGGCTATGATGTGGCGGGACGTCCTATTTTTGTGCAGCAGCCGGATGGAAAGAAACATGTCGTAACGTATACGGATAGTACCAACACGATCAAGGAAACGGATCCTACCGATGTTAGCGTGACAACCGTTTGGAACCCCTTGGGACTTAAAGTTACAACCGGCATGGACGGAAAAAGCCCGACCACCACTGGATACGATGCGTTCGGCCGAATGGAGTGGTCGAAGGACGGGGCAGGCAATCGGACGACGTATCGCTACGATGCATGGGATCGGTTAATCGAAACGGTGCTGCCAGGCGGGGGAAGCGTAACGGTAAGTTATGATGACCTTCAGCAGATGGTCAGTGAAACGGATCCTGAGGGATACGTAAACAAGCAGTGGATGGACCTTATGGGGAGAGCTGTCAAAAAAGAAGCGTATGCGCCAAACGGGACAATCATCGGCACAGCGAGCATGAAGTATACCGAATCAAGCCAGGTTGCAAGTGTGGAGGAGGGAACCACGGCTGATGCGGCAGGAATTAGCCGTACTGCATACACGTACGATGTGATGGGAAGACCGACTTCCGTCACCAACGCCTTGAATGAAAAGACTGCCTATGCCTATAGCCTGGCAGGCCAACTGATAGAGACGAGTTATCCGGATGGAAACAAGCTGCGCAAGCAATATGATGAAACAGGAAAGCTGCTTCGGCGCACAGACCCGCTGGGTCAAACGGAAACGTACGCGTACGACTTAAACGGAAATCTCACGAAAAAGACAGATCGCAAAGGCCAAGCGACCACCTACGCGTATACAAATCGAAACCTGCTGCAAACCGTAGTGACGCCAAGTGAAACGATTCGCTACACGCAGGATGCTGCGGGCAGAAGGAAATCCATGAAGGATCAGACTGGAGAAACGATCTATGAGTACGAGTCGGGAAGTGGATGGCTGACGAAAGTCACCTATCCGGACCAGCGGTTCAGCACGTACCAGTATGATCCGCAGGGGAGACGGACCAAGCTGATTGACCCATTTGGCCAAGTGAGCGAGTATAGCTACGATGCCAGAAATCAGCTGAAGCAGGTCGGAACCGTGTCCGGGCAGTGGGAGGCGACCTATACGTATAACAAAAAGGGTCAGCCAGCCAAGACAGAGCTGCGGCCAGGCTTGACCAGCACCTGGGGGTATGAGCCGCTCAAGCAAACGCTGACTCATGACCAAACGGGCCAAGGAGCCTTGCATAATTACCAGTACACGTATGATACAAAAGGAAACCAGGTCGGCCGAACGGAGAACAGCCAAGTTGACAGCTTCGGATACGATTTGTTAAATCGAATTAAAGTGTCAAGTGCTTATAACGAAAATTACACATACGACAATCGTGGAAATCGTCAAACGTTAACAAGCAGCAAGCCTACCTTGATCAGGGAGCAAAGCTACGAGTACGACGAGCAAAACCGGCTGCAAAAGGTACAACCCGCAGAGGGAGGCGCGGTCACCTACAAATATAACGGGGACGGGTTGCTAACAGAAAGGACGGAGCAAGGAAAAACTACGCGATATTATTATGACGGAACGAACATGATTGCAGAAGGGCAAGTCGTTGGGCAGACCGTTGTGCACAAAGCAAGCTATTTACGTGGGAATCAGCTTATAGCTCGAATTGACGCAACGGGAAGCAAATCGTACTATATGCATAATGGACATGGCGATGTGGTGGGGTTAGTTGATGCCTCGGGGCAGAGGTTAAATACGTACACGTATGATATGTGGGGCAATCCTCTAACGACGCAAGAAACGATCAGCCAGCCGTTTCGCTACAGCGGCGAGTACTGGGACAGCAGCACAGGACTACAGTATTTGCGGGCGCGGTGGTATGATCCGAGTATGGGGCGGTTTATTAATGAGGATACGTATGAAGGGGATATAAACAATCCGCTGACGTTGAATCTTTATACGTATGTAAAGAACAATCCGGTGTTCTATTTTTTACTAGGTAAACTTAAAAACATGGGAATCAGCAATAAATCGGCTTGAAAGGCCACCTTCGAAAGCGAAACGAAAGTGGCCTTTTATAATGTGTTTCTATTTGAAAAAATTATCCCGTTCGTTCTCAAACGAAGGAATGATTCGTGAATGTTTATTGTCGCTCTTGGGTAAGTTCTACAAACAAACTCAAGCCCATTGATCAGCAGTGCTGATTAGGTTTGTACGTTTCATGGAGTCGTATTGCCCAATGTTCACATGCTATGACAGGGCTTTCACATTACCCCAGCATACTATTTGCTTCCGACTTGTATTTTTTTAACAAAAAACCGAGAAAGAAAGGGGGGCTTGAGCCTCTGTACATTATAGCCATAACCCACTATTCATAATGTTAGTGGTTGTCCATCGTCCATCATTTTAGTAAATCAGCCAAGCTCGGATTAATTCTAGCCTTTAGCAGTTTACTAAAAGCCCTGTCTCTTTCAGCACCTTTGTTATATGCTCGCCCTAAGCCCCCCTTGTAACCATCCCCATCAAATTCAGCGTAGGGCTGACCATCAGGAATTAGAAGTGCTTCGTCTATGGTCGAAAACTGTACAATGCTTTCATTGTTTGACAAATTATCCACCAACTCGTTCAGCAAATATTTCTGATGACCTTTAATCCAGTACAATTTTAGCTGGAATGTAATACTATCTGATTTCTGTAACTCAGTAGTTAATCTTTTTAAAGCGCTTGTACTATCCGAAACAACATATGCTTCCCTAATGTCATCTCCCCAAGTGCATAGAGCTTCTCTAATACCCTGCATTAGTGCTCTATATTCGATTTCTGCAATATCATCTTTTGAATCCTTAATCTGAAAATCGCTGACTAACTTGACGCCGAAACGTCTTTTTTTTCTGAATAAAACCGCCAAGCCAATTCCAGACCGATACTTATCTTTACTGATCTCTTTGACTGATGCATCTGTATAAATAATCGCCGTCCTCTTTTCACTCAGCATCAGATCCTCATCAGATTGCGTCACTGTCCGTAAAAGCTGACCATTTTTGATTAAAATAAAAAGCCCCCCCCTTTGATTAAATGCGGATCAGAACACAAAAAGCGGCATCTCTGCCGCTTTTTTAATTCGTTGGCCTTCTTAAAAGAGCTCTTTATATTGAACATCAAGGGATAAATCGCCGCTTCGCATATCACCAGCAAGAAATGAAACATTAAGCTGGACACTTGACGTGAGAATTTCCTCGTAGCAACCATGATTATTACAACACCATACTGGGACGTTACGTATGATATATGTTTTACCAGACTCTGTCCAAGATATATCTTTCACCTGACGTTGAGCATGACTTCCGCATCTGCACCTCATCGTATCTGCAACCATAACCATCGTAACACCTCCTACTTTAAACATATTATACCACAAATCAGCGGTTTGATACATCTTACTTTAAAATTAGTGCTTTCGCAATCGCTTCTTGAATTCCTCAAGCTTCATTGCCATTTCAGGATTATCGGCTAAAGAAGTCGTCAATTCATGTATATGATCATTACTCACTGTAATAACACGAATCTTTTCATGGTTAATCGTATCAAAAGAAACCGTCACCTTAAACCGCTCATCGTATTTTGAATGATACAACGTATAAGTGAGGTTAGTAAAACCTTTCCATTCCGCTTCCTTTTCTACTACATCACTATCGATAACCAGTTGAATAACAAGCAATATACTCTCAACAGAAGGCGGAGCATCTTTGCTCACTTTACTTACCCTGACTGCAATTCGCTCTCTTGCATGCTGGGTAAATACGATTGTATCATCTTTAATCAAATCCCGCTTGTCTTTTCCATCTACTAAACCATTTTTAAATGCGATTACTTGAGTTCGTTGTTCATCACTGATAGGAATTTTAATACCCTTTTCCAAAGCAATCCACTCTGACTGCGTCCGGTCACGTGATACCTCATGAATATAGTTTTGTTGCTCAGAATTCAGTTCAACAATGTCCTCGAACTGTATATTTTTATCAGCTAAGTGGATCTGAAAACTCACACCGTGCACCCTTTCTTAATCCAACGGGATTCAACTAATATCCCCATTATATAACATTTCCTCACTAAAGTCCTGGTTTAGTCTAAAAAGAATACAAATAAGCTTCACATTACGAAGAAGCTTATTTGTATTCTCTGATCAGTGCTGTTATATATCTTACCCGCAATGTTAGACACGCTTTTGATAGCGTCTCTCCTGGAGACCGCTTGCGCTACAGTGGTCAGCGTAACAGTAAGGATACTTCTGTCTCCGTGAGCCAATAACTGTGGAAAATGGTTCTATACATGTTACTTGAATTCAGTATCCTCAACGAGGCTTCAACAATATTACTTACTGAATTAAATGTTATCTTCCTCTAGCCAGTCAGTTGGAATTAAGGCCCTTCCATTTCGCCAAGGTTCTTCAACTAATGCACTCTGGAAGTCAGGGCTATCTATATTTGCATGATCTAATACAATAATTTGAAATTTCCCCTGCAATTCATTACATACGGAAAACAGCAAATTGAAAAGTCTTGAAACAGCTTGTCGATCTTCATCAGTTAATTCTTCAGCCAGCCCTTCCATTACCTCATATTTTTCTGGTGGAAAATACACTTGTGTTGGCTGATCCAAAATAATAAAAGAAGGTACAGGTCTGCCGCGCTGAATATAATATTTGTGGAGCGCCAGATGAGAAACCAGATGGCAGCCAAGCCAGTTTTCACCACTTCCCATTCTGTACATTGGGATGGGTCTTTCTTCCTGATCGGCAATTACAGTCAAATTTTTCAAGTCCAAGCGATATGGAGAAGATGAATGTTCCAGTTGTAATTCTTCAGCCCATTTTGTCATGTATGTAGATATTCTACTAAGTGCAGATGTGAGTAGTTCATCCGTTTTATCCTTATCAAGTTCCTGCTCTAATACTTTGATTCTTCTTTCTAATTCTGAAACTTGCGATTTTAAGTCTTTATCTTCGTGAACTTCTTGGTAGTTTTCCAAAAATAAGCTGATTCGTCCCACAACTCTGGCTATCCTTGTATTTATCTCTTTTATTTCATCTGCTACTTTCTGTTCCATTAATAGAGAGTTCATAGCATTTGTAATGGTTTGCAACTCCTCTTTATATGTTTGAAGTTGCATCTCCAACTTTTGTAAAAACTCTCGCAGCTTTGGTCTCTCTCTTTCGACTAATGTTAAATTATTTCTCAAATTCACTAGTGAACTATTAATCATCTCAACAGTAGGCGTTACTTCTTCTAATCTTGAAGTACAAAGCGGACAATGTTGTTGCCCGTCACCATCACTGGAAAATAAGTTTACTGTCTCAAGTCGTAATCTTTGTTGATTCGCTTCATGAGTATATCCCATCGCTTCTGCAGCGTAGGTTTTTGCTGAACTTATTTGATCATTGACTTGTGCTATTTGTTCAACTAATCCTCTTCTTTGTGACTGTAATTCCTGTAGCCGATCAGTTTCGAATATGGGTTCAGCATACGGTTTCCAGTTCAATGTATCTTGTAAGCAACTTAAGATAAAATCGGCATCTCCTAGATTTAGCTGTTCATCAAATAATCCAACCTGTTTTGCCTCTTCAAATAGAATGTTTGCTTGTGAGCTTGAATTGCCAGCAATCAGAGCTGCATCTTGCAATTTCCGTTGTAACAATTTGAGCTGCCTCTTCGTTTGTCGAAGTTCCTGCTCCAGCCTTAATTGATCCTCTCGAATAACACCTAAAAAATACGGCAACGTATCCTTAATCGACTGAGGAATAAATGGTTCATTTTGTCGGTGAAACAAAATAGACTCGTTCGCTATAACGCTTTGCTTTTGAAAGAGAAAAGTTCGTGAGTGTTTGAAATTTGCTTCGAGAGGGTCGCGAGATTGTCCCTCCGAAGGAATATGTAAATTAGCTGATATACCAATAAGACTTCCTAAATAGTCAACCAGACTTTCATCATTACTATTCGTTGTTATCTCATCAATTTCAGGAAACTCCAAGTCTTTTCCTACATTTAAGTGAATCTGGCTTTGACTTAACGCATTTCCTTCCGGTGCCTTTTTTACTATGATGATTTCTTGTTGTTCATAGTTGAGTTTTAAACCAAAATATAAAACATGGTTACGAATAACTCCTTCTGGAATTCTAAATTCCGATCTTCCCAAACAATATTCGATGATTTCAATTATTGCTGATTTACCAACCTTAGATTTTCCGGTGATAATACTCACCTGGCCTAACATAAAAGGGACGATGCGCTTTTGTCCCAGTTTATTATATAAAGCGATCTCTTTTATCTGTAAACTCATGGACAGATCCCCCACATTGTATAGATTGTCGAGCTTGATGAAGTAGAAAACCAACGTCCGACAAATTTACTCTTGTTTGCATACTCTTTGATTTCTTCATGAACTTGATATCTCTTGAATCGTTTATCCGTTACTAAAATACATCCATTCGAAATAGAGATGTATCCCTTATTAATAAGAAACATTATCGTCTCTCTCGTGATATTGATCATTTCATTTACTCGATTGGCAAAACCAATTCTAAGTTCAGGATTAGATTGAAGCCATGCTTGCATATGAGTACGAACAGAAGAAGGCAACTGATCGCGTGTGTGTCGATGTAATACGATTGGTAACAATAAAAACATGAGTTCATATGGAACCCCGGAGCCTTTCTCACTTTCGTATGACTTGACATACTCTTTGAGTAAATACCCACAAAATGCTGGATTTAGAAGATTCGCTACTTCGGTTGGACGTTGATACCAGTTTCTCATCCTGCTGCTTCCCCCTTATGCCTTTCAAGTATTTTCTTGAAATGGGGATGCCAGCCGAGCGGAATCTCTTCTTTATCAGCGAGGATATGATAGCTGCCTTTCAATACATAAGGTTCTGTACAACCTTGTCGGATACTTAAATGGTTTGCCTGCATTAAACGATCATACAGTGTCTTTCCCTTTGTTTCTAGTTCTGCACTTGTCAATCCTTCGATACCAGACTCAATCAATATTTCGAAGTATTCCTCCCAAGCCTCATGTAATCTCCTTTCATACCGTTCCAATTCACTAATGCTTACCAAGTGGTCGGAGACCCATTTAGATCTTTGCATAAAAGCCCGATAATAATCTCTTAGCGCTAGCTCTATTCGTTTTTCGCTTAGTGAAATGATTTGCAATTGTTTTACGAACTGTCTTCCATCATATAATTGTGGATCTTCGGGTTGCTGACCTTGGTAATCAATGGGGAGACTATCCGGTCTCAACTGATCTGCTATGTCATGAATTTTTTCAGATAATTCCGATCCAGCGATGGTTCCATGTGATTGCCCTTTTAGATGAATTACGACCTGGTGGAACCACCATCCTTCAAGTCGCTCATATAAAGCGTCAATTAAGTTCCTTCTTACAGAAAGAGCCAGTAGCCCCTTAATTTTATCTGCAATATCAACAATATCCGGTGATTGATCAAGTATGTACATGTTTTCTATTAATGACAATTGATGTTCAGGTGTTAGTGAGGAGAATGCTTGATAAGCAGCTTGATTTGTTTGGTTTGTTGAAGAAGCAATTACACTTAGCATCATTGATCTGACTTTCAAAGGATCTCTAAATTGATTATCCTTTAAATAGTAACCAATGGAATCTTGGGGTACAGATGCTGTTGTTACTAATGTAAGCCGTGCTATTGACCTTTGTGCTTTTAGTGCTTCGCTCCATACTCGTACGGTTTTCCATAGATCAGCACAAGAATTGGTGAGAGCAGCAGCCGAATTCAAGTGGTGCTTAAGTTGTAGCAATTCTGCCGGTGAATAACCATCTTCAAAAGCAACATCATCTAACTTCTCTATGGATACTTGAGAATCAATTTTTTGTAATAATAGATATAGTGCATATCTGGATTGATAAAGGTAACCTATAGCAGATCCTCCAGCCGAAAAAGGTGTGGTCATGACAGACTCCCCCCATACAAAATATTACATGTTTCACCATCATTTTATCAGGTAAAGCTTTCCAATGCCACTTCTTTTAAAAGGGGGACAACTAGTACAAAGAACCTAAAATAACGTTACTATATTTTCCTGTATGGTATACTCTAGATAGAATCTATCGA
>NZ_JCAMRT010000036.1:0-33338 GCF_059821225.1 Paenibacillus sp. sg306046 | reverse complement strand
ACAGCAGTGGATCGCCGGTTTGCCCAGCTACATCAAGGCTTATTTGCCGATTTCAAGCTGCGAAAGTTGAGTTCATAATCATAATTAAAATATGGAAACTCAGTCATTGCTTCAATCAATACTGCTCTGGTTTTCTTCTCTTTAATATGAGGAGCGATTTTTTGTAATTGTAAATAAAACTCCTCACCCAACTCGACTACTGAATACTGTTCCTTGATTGTTCTTAGTAATGCAACTATGATACTTTCCTGGTCATTCTCCACCATAGCATTAAATAATAGTTCTGCTGTTCCCCTAGACAAGTTCACTCACCCTTTCAATATTTGACAGAGGTACAACTTCAGAAATGAGTTTTTATTTTCCACCCCCACAGGATGTAATCCAGCTCCTGCGAATGCACAATCTCGTTGAAACGTGTCTGAATCGGCACTAGCTTCTCTACCACAACCTCGGCTAGCTCCTTCTTAAACACGCCATAGCCCCTCCCCGCGTATCTGCTTTCAATCGTCTCAACCAACTCACCTGAGAATACGGAGTAGATCTCGATCAGATTACTGGTCGCCGGTTTGTTGTCCCAATCATAGCGAAAAATACCTTCGGAATCGGTAACTGCTCATGCAATCTTTTTACGGATAGACTCTGCTGGGTCAAGCATCAATACATAGCTGCTGAGGTTAAAATTGCTTTTACTCATTTTCTTTAGACGGGTCGTCAAAATTGAATCAAATAAATGAATCAAAATTCCGTACACAACAAAAAACACCTCATCCCACAAAGGGACGAAGTGTTTACTCCGCGATACCACCCGAATTCGGCTATTAGGCCGCTCTTACTCCTGTCAATACGACTAACAGGGTTCCCATGGATAACGGCGGGATTCTGTCAAAGCCTACTGTTCGAATAACGAAGTTCGGGTTGAAGCCAATGGAGCCATTCATAGCAATTAATCGTACCGGACTTCACACCAACACCGGCTCGCTTGGACGACTACATGCCACTACTCTTTCCATTCATTGCTTTATATTTGAGCTTAACAACCAAGATAGTTTTATTTTACAGGAATTCGAATTGAGCATCAAGCTGTAGTAATCGTTTGTTCCGCCATCCTGACTTCACGACTGAGCCAGTCGCGCAGGCCGCCTCGCCGCTTGCTCAGCCGCGGTCGGCATCAGCAAAAGCTAACCCGCGCTCGGCCAGCGCGCTGAGCAATCGCCCCAGCGCCTTCGGGCCCATGCCGTGCAGCTTCAGCACCTCGGCTTCGCGCAGCTCGGTGAATTGCTCCAGCCGCAAGTAACCGGCTCCGATCAGCGCCCGACGCGCGGGCTTGCCGAGATCAAGCGGAATTTCATTGGCCGGCTCGGCGGGCTGCCCCGCCGCTCCGGGCTTCTTTGCAGGCTCGGTTGTCATCAGCTCAGCTCCTTTGCCCCCATCCTACCATGATCGCCCGCCTGTCACAACTGCAGCGGCCTGATGCTTGAAGCCGATCCTTTCAGCCTTCTGCCCGCTGCAGCTTAATGGCTTCTCAAGTACGCCACGTCCCGCAGCAGCAAGTCGGCGAACGGACGCGTCAGCTGCCGGCCCGCATGCGCCCGGACCTCCAGCTCCAGCGCCAGCAGCACGAGCGGCCGCAGCCAGGAATCGGCTGACAGCGCCGCAGCCAGCAGCGCCTTGGCCGACAGGCTGCGAGCAAGCCCCTCGCTGCTGATGCGCCCGTCCGCCCGGCCTTGGGCGATCACATCGTCCAGCTCGGCGGCGGATAACCCGACCTCGATCTGAAAGGTCCGGACGCTCGAATGTCCGGCATAGTCCGTCGCCCGAACCTCCAGCATATGCGCGCCGGGATCAAGTGTAGCGGCCGGAAACGCGACCGGCGCTTCCGCCAGCTTGCCGTCGAACCGCAGTGCAACGGAGGCGACGCCGCTGAGCGCATCCACCGCGTTCGCCGCCAGCTCGATCACTTCCGTCTGGCGGAAGGCTGCGCGGGCCGGACCGCTTATCGCCGGGCCGCTGCGGTCCAGCGGGACCGTCACTGACTGGGCCGTTTCGCGGTTGCCTGCGGCATCCTCCGCATAGAAGTCGATGCGGTGTATGCCTTCAGCCGTCAGACGCAGCGGCTCTGTATACGCCTGCCACGTCTGGCCCGCATCCGTGCTGTAGCGGATCGCCGCCACGCCCGCCGTTCTGTCATCGACAGCGGACAACGTGACGGTCGCCTCCGACGTATACCAGCCGCCGGTTTGCCCGCCCTGTACGGCCGCCGCTGACTGCGGCGGCACGGTATCCGGGTCCGGCTCGGGCTCCGTATGAGTAAACGGCGCGTCCGTCAATATAAAGCTGTCATACAAGCCGGGATTTTTGCTGTCCGCGATCCCCTTCGTCCAGCCGACGTAATTTTGCCGTCCCTCCTGGAAGTCGGCGTCGCCAACGACGACATTGAAGCCGATCGCGTTGCCAAGCGCCAGCCTGGCTTGCAAATCCTTGACGATGGAATTGCCCGGAATTTGCACCTCATACACTGTCTGGCGGGTTTCGTCATCGCGGGTAATCGCAAACGGCAGCGCCGTGGAAATATCTCCGGTCTGATTCGGCGGCGAAGCGGCAAATACGTAGCCAAGCAGCTCACGGAAATCGTTCAGCGCAAATCCGAAGTCCACATCATCCGCGCGGTACGTGCCGCCCTTGTCATTCAGCGGATCAATCGCGAGCTGGATGGAATCGTTTTTCCAGATGCCGGACGGCGGCTCGGATGCCTTGTGGATATCGTCGGTGACCCGGACTGCAACGTACAGATGGTCCGCATCCCATTTCAAGTAGGCCGTCGCATCGAGATCCTCCTTGTCATACGAGCCGGTAGCATTGCGCTCCGCTCCCCGCAGATGAAACGGGAAAGCGTCCACCCAGTCGCTCAGCTCCCCGTCGATAACCGGAGGCGTCGCCGCCTTCTGAACGAGCAGAAAGTCCAGCGGCACGGCATCATCGCTGAAAACAAGCCGATTGTCCGTCGTGTCAATGACCTCCAGCTCGCACACATATTCCCGGAACGGCCGGTCCGTGTGGTCGGTCCAGCGGAAGGCGAGGTCCAGCGTCTGGCCCGGCTGGATGTGGAACAGCTCGCCGCCCGGCGTCGCCGGCGCGAGCACGCTGCCATCCGGTCCGCGCAGCGTTACCTTGCCGCTGCGCGCCTGCCGCGAGGTGCCGGTCAAGCGCACCGTGACCTCGTGCAGCTCCTGAACCGGCACCGCAACCGGCATCAGCCTCGCGCCGATCGCATCCGCGACGGTCAGCTTGATTTTAATCAGGTCGGCTTGCTGACCATCCAGCAGCAGCGTCATGGTTGCGTAATAGATACCCCTGGCCGCATCGGCCGGCGCACGGACGGCCAGCTGCCGCAAGGTGTCTGCTCCCGCCGCTAACGGAATTGTCAGCTCCTGCGGCTCCGTCTGGACGCTCTCCCAACCAGCCGGCACCGTCAGCCGCAGCACGGCTGTCTGCGCCGCTGCCGTCCGATTCGTCAGCGTCACATCGACAGGCTTGGCGTCGCCCGCTTCAAGCTGGCCATGGACCGACTCGGCGGACATCGTGACCGCCATGGAGATGACCGGCTCCGACGCCACGATCTGCCGCACCGCTCCGGCAAATTGGCGCGCCAGCACATTGTAGGCGAAAGCCAGCCCGGCGTCTCCGTCCGTCAGCGCCTGCTCGGCCAGCCGGCCGTACCGGTTCGCCCGCATCATCGCCGCTGTCGATACGGGCATTAGCCCGTTCTCGCCGATCCGCTGCTCATACGCATAGCGGGCCGTCGCGCTATCCGTCGTGCCGGCTGCGCCTACCGCAGCCGCATAATCCAGCGTCACGCCGCCGGCTCCCAGCTCATGCCGGGCGGCAGCCAGCGCCATGCCGGCCCGCTCCGCGTAGCTGTACAGCGCCTCCAGCGCAACGTAGGCGCGAATGCGGTCCAGCGAGCCGTCGCCGGCACGGTCGGCAATGCCGCCCATCAGACTGTATACATCGCTGATCGCCTGCTCCAGTCCGGCAGCGCGGCCGGACGCGCCCGGGCTATGCAGCGCCAGCCCCGCCGCCGCGTGAATGCGGGTCGCCTCGGCCAGCTCGGCGGAGACGCCTGCTCCTTCGTTGCCTTCGGCCGCCGCCTCCAGCTTCGCCGCAATGTCCTGCAGCCGGTCCGTCAGCAGCCGAGCTGACGCCTCGTACAGCATGTGCGGCGGAAGCCCCTTCACATACAGCGGCGAGCCGCCGACGGTCATCGTGTAGCCGCCGTTTGCCGCGGGCAGCAAGCTTGCATGACCGTTAACGTCAATTCTCGTCAACGGCGGAGCAGCCGACGCCGCATCGTACACCGCAAGCGTTACCGTCGATACCGGCGCCTGGTCCACCGGCTGCTCGCCGTAGTTTACCTTTTTCCACAGCACAGCGACCGGCTCGCCGCCATTCAGAAACAGATGCGCTTCCACCGTCGCGTCCCCGGTTTCCAGCGGGCCGACGTATTGCGCACGGTCCAGTGTCGTCATAAGCGTCGTCAAGGCGGCATAAGCAAGCTTCGGCCGGCCGTTGCCATCCGTGACGCCAAAGCTGGTATTGTAGAAGTTATCGTCAAAGCCCGCGTCCTTCCACGTAAAGTGATACAAGCCGCCCGTCCGGTCGGAAATCATGTCGATCAGAAAGCCGCGCACCGCGTAATCCCGCTGCACCTCCTGGGCGACGCTCGGATAACCGGCCAGCGCAGTCGGCCAGCCTGACTCGGTGACGTACAAATCCTTCCAGCCGCCCAGCTCATCCATCAGCTGCTGGACGCCGCCCGTCTGCTGCTGAATAAAGCCGTCCGGCATCACGCCATACGTATACCGGTGATACGAAAACGCATCCGCGTAATTGTAGGAGCCAAGCTCCAGCTCCGCAGGCAAAACGCCGAGTACGCCGGACGTATGGTCGCCTGCCAGCAGCACCGCGTCGAGATCAGCCTTTTTCATATGCCGGTAGAACGTTTTCTGAACCTGGATCAGCTCCTGCGGAATGTAAGGACGGAACGCCAGCTCCGGTTCATTGGGCATCTCATAGCGGCGAATCTTGCCCTTGTAATGATTCACTAGCGCCTCCGTAAAGGCCCCGAGCGCCTCCAGTCCCGCCGGGTTGTCGACGACCGGCGAGCTGTCGTATGCGCCGTTTGTCGCAATGCCCATAATCGGCGTCACCGCAATGCCGCGCGACTCCATCTTCTCCACAATCGCATCATAGGCCGAGAAGTCGTACGTGCCCTGGTTCCGGTCGATGACCGGCCAATCGAACTCCTGGCGCGCGTGCCGGACGCCCATCTCGGCGACGCTGTCCAGCGAGTCGTCCGACCAGGTCAGGTCATAGCCTGTGTTAAAGCCGAATTTGCTGCTGTGATCCACATCGAGCCGCCCCGGCTGAGCGACCTGCGGCACAACCGCCATCCGCATCGTGCGGCTTTTTTCCGGTACCGGCGCCCCGTCCAGCTCCAGCTCCGCGCGAATATCGTACGTCCCGAGCGGCAGCGGAGACGGTCCGAAGGCAAGCGTATCTGTCAGCGTTGCATGGGCCTCCAGCTCAAATTCCCGGCTGCCGGACGCGACCTCCGCCCGCTCCCCATCCGCGCGCGATACGGTATAACGAACAAGAAACGTCTGCCGGACCGGGCCCGCGCCAAGCGTCACATCGAGGCCTGTCGGCTCGCCCAGCGTGTAGATGCCGGCATAATGATTCGCAGGCTGCACATAAAACGTATACGGCAGCGGCAGCGGCGTAATTTCCAGGTCGTCGATCAGCAGCTCCAGCCCGTTGACCGTATCAAATTGCAGAAAGCCCTTCAACGGCGCATCGCCGGCGAAATCGTCAAACTCGATCACTTGCTCGCCGTCTATGAACAGCCGGTGGTGAATGCCAGACGCCTCCACTTCATACGTGTGCCATTCGTCCGGTGCGGAGCGGTAGTAGCTGCCGTTCGTGTAGCCGCCCTCCTGCGTGCGCCGGAACATAATGTATTTCGTATTATGCGTGGACCACTCCATCGTGTTGTACAGCTGCGTTTCCGAAGCCCGGTAGCGGAGCCGCCACAAATTGTACAGCGTCGCCGGGTTCGTATTGCGGTTCACATATTTCGCCCGGAACTTGATTTTGACATGATCCATATTGGCATACAGCGAATGAACAAATTTGGCCGAAGCCCGGTCCCCGTCCTTCGTATTGGCGAAGCGGAGCACCTTGTTGCCGTTGCCTTCATCGTACACGCCGACATTCGGCTGATTGCCGCGCAGCGCCCAGTTGACCGGCATACTGCCGACCGCATCCTGCTGGAAATCGGTGAAATACCGGACCAGCGGCCTGACCGTTACGGTCTGCTCGCCCGTCTGCGGCCATCGCCCGAGCGCGCCGTTTGCGCTGCGCGCCTCAAGATAATAATGAAGGGCTGCATGCTGATTGGTGCCGGGAATCGCAAACGTAAAGCTGCTCCCGGTCTGCACAGCCTCCGCAGCAGCAAATACGGCTTCATCGCCGTAGCGGTAATACACGGCTCCTGTCACGGCCGCCCCCGCAGGCTGGCCTGTGACCGAAAACACGCCGCTGCCCTCGGCGTTATATGGAACGGTCGTGAGCGGCGTATGCGTAATATGCAGCGGAGCCGCCTGCACCGGCACCTCATACACGCCCGAAGCCGGACTGACCGTCACGCCGCCGCTGCTGCCGACAGCCCGGAGCCAATAGCGAACGGGACCGGATGCCGCCCCCGGCAGCACGGCCGTATACAGACCACCGCCCAGAGCGGTCATCGCTAGCATCGCCTCCGGTCCGCCTGATCCATCCGAATAATGCACCTGGACCGCCGTCATCGACGGCTGACCGTACACGGCGGAAGGCACCGCCGAAGGATCGTAGACATGCGCCGTAACGGTCAGCGGCTCACCCGCGAGTACCGTGGCCGGCGGCGTGTGCGTAATCGTCGGTCCCGCAGGCGCGGGCAGCGCCGACACTCGCACATCATCCACGCGCACAGCGGCGTTTTTGACGGCGAAGCCAATCGTGCCCCGGCTATACGACGGGTCGGCCGCATATGCAATCGGCACGCCGTCGATCGACAGCCGGAACTGCTGGCCCGAGACGGCAACCGTATAAGCATGCCATGTCTGGTCGCTGTAGCCGCTCACCTTGTCAGCAATCGAATACGGGCCGGACAGCCGGATGTCGGCTCCGCTTTCGTACTTTCCGAAATAAACCGTCCTGGCGCTCGGTCGCAGCTCGAAATAGTAGTAATTCGGCGCGCCGCCGGACGCGGCATCGTAGCGGAACAACGTGCGAAACTGCTTCGGCGCTCCGGCCGCCGCTTCCGTTGTCTTTGCCTGAAAGGACAACAAATAGTCCGCGTTGGTGGTCTCGTAGCTGTCCCAGCGGGCAGGCCTGGCGCGTGCCGTCGGATATTGGCCCCCCGTCGAGCTAAGCGCTCCGACCTGCGAGCCGGTGTCCGGATCGGCTTCACGCGTCCAGCCGCTGCCATCCCATTGATTGACTACGCTTTCAAAGTCGTCCTGAAACCGTACCGCCCCGGTGTCCGCCGGGACAGCTCCCATCGCCTCCGGAACGGGCAGCAAAGCGCCCAGCATACAGGCGATGACCAGCAGCGCGATTTTTTGTTTCCCCTTTCTCCGCAAATGTCGTGCGTACATCCTCGTCCCCCCTCGATGTGCAAATCGACGTAGGGAGGCGGGGACGGAGCCTGAACAGCCCCGCAGCCCCACTTCCGCTCATGTGACGCCTTCCGTTTAACCGCCCAGCTTTTGCCTCCGCGCCACCTCCCGCTTAGTTGCCCAGCTTCTGCTTATGCGACGCTTCCAGCTCCTTCAAGATTTGGTCGCCGCCCTGCGCCTTCCACTTGGCGGTGAACTCGTCAAACTTGCCAAGCTCGGCTCCCATGATGATTTGGGTGAAATACGAGTCGCGCAGCGTATTCAGCTCCTTGAGCTTCGCTACCTTCGTCGGCGAGGTCAAATAGTTGGACGCATCCTGCACCTGGTATTTGTTATGGATCGCGATGCCAAGCGCCTGCTCCCGGCGAAGCGGCGTCGCCTCCAAATACCGCGGCCAGCCGTTCAGGCCCGGCGCCCAGGTATACCCTTGCAGCCCGCGGAAATTGCCGTCCTTGTCAACCTGCGTCTTCGGATCGATCACGCCCGCCTGCTGCTTGAGCTTGCCGTTTTCAATCGTAAAGTCAACGTTTTCTACGCCCCAGATGCTAAGCTGCTGCAGCTCGGCCGTCATGCCCTTATCGAGAATCGCCAGCAGCCGCTTCGGGTCCTTCGTCTTCGCGCTGATCGCAAACACCTGGTTAAACGGCGCGCCCTGCGGCGCGACATACGTGCCGTCGGGACCGCTGAGCGCATCGGTGAGCGCCACATACTTAAACGGCTCATTTGACTGATCCGGCAGCTTGTCGTCCTTGCCCAGCTTGCCCGCCTTCTTCAGCTCAAATGTTTCGATCTGCGTGTCGTAGTCGCTCGCCGTTGACCACCAGCCCATCCATGAGAACAGCTTCCCGGCGTACAGCTTGTCGCGCAGCTGCTCCTCCTTGATCGTCGCAAACTCCTTGTCGATCAGCCCTTCGCCGTATAGCTTGCGCAAGAAGGCCAGCGCCTCGCGGGTGCGCGGGTCAATATCGTAGCTGCTGAACTTGCCGTCCTTCTGCGTGAAATAACCCGGCGTTACGCCGTATGCGCCGAAGATCAGGTCAAATGAATTGTTCGCATATTTCGTTTCACCGATTTGCGCCGAGTAACCGCCGAGCGGAATGACGTCCGGCTTCAGCTCCTTGATCCTCTTGAGCGCCGCATAGTAGCTGTCCAGCGTCTTCGGCAGCGCAATTCCTGCCTCCTGCAAGTAATCGCTGCGCATCGCAATGTTCCAGCGGTAGCCCGATCCCGGACCTCCGGCGTATGGAATGCCATAAATTTTGCCGTTCACCTTCGCCAGCTCCAGCACGGAGGCCGGCACCTCCTTGAGCAGGTTCGGCGTATCCTTCTCGTTAATTAGCGGGGTCAAGTCGACAAACGCCCCTTGCGACGCGTATTTCTGAAAATCATCGGCGACATCAATCCGGACCAGGTCCGGCATATCGCCGCTTGACATCCGCAGGTTCAGCTTCGTTTTATACTGCTGATTATCAACCAGCTCGACGTTAAATTTGACCTGCAGCGCCTTCTCCACGGCAGCCTTGATGACATCCTTCGCCGGATCATACGGCTTGGAGACATCAATCGCCCGCAGCCACTTGATCTCGTACGGCCCTTCGACCTGCGGATCGCCGCCCGGCGGCTGGCCGGTTCCGGGCGCGGGTGTTCCTCCCGGTTTGTCTGTGCCGTTCGAGCAGGCGGCGACTGTCACCGCGCTGAGCAGCAGCGTAGACAGCACGGCGGTTCCCAGCTTGCGATGGTTTGGTTTACGCGTCATCTCGTTAACCTCCCTTGAATTACCCTTTGATCGAGCCGATCAGCATGCCTTGCTGGAAGTATTTTTGCAGGAACGGATACAGCACCAGCATCGGCAGCGCCACGATCATAATACACGCCATCTGAATGCCTACCGTCGGGGGCGGCGTTGTGCCCGCCGCTTCAAGCAGCTCGGGCGGCAAGCTGGAATTGGCGATAATCGTCCGCAGCACGAGCTGCACAGGCGCCTTGTTCCAGTCGGACACGTACAGCAGCGCGTTGAAAAAGTCATTCCAGTACGTCACCATGTACATCAAGCCAATCGAAGCAACGGCCGGCAGCGACAGCGGCAGCGCAATTTGCCACAAAATGCGAAACTCCGATGCGCCGTCAATCGCCGCCGATTCCCGCAAGCTTTCCGGCAGTGATTCGAAAAACGTTTTCATAATAATCATCAGAAAGGCGCTGTACGCCATAATCAGAATCAGGATGATATCGGTGTTCAATAGTCCCATCTGCTTGACCGTGATATACAAGGGCACCGTCCCCCCGCGGAAAAACAGCGTGAGCACGAAAAACAGCAGCAGCCAGCGGCGTCCGGGCAGACGCTTTTCGGCCAGCGCGTAAGCGGAGGTCGCCGTCAGAAGCAGCGCCAGCGCCACTCCGCCGACCGTATTGCGGATCGTCGTATAATACGACTTGTAGATGGTCGAGCCTTCGCGCAGCAAGTATTCATAATATTCGAGGCTGAACTCGCGAGGCAGCAAAATGAAGCCATTGCGTCCGATAAATTCATGATACGGGGTCACCGAAACGACCAGCACGTACCAGAAGGGCAGCACGATCACCAGGGTAATCAGCGTCAGCAGCGAATAGTTCAGCCCGATAAACAGCCGTTCATTCCACCCTATGCGGCGTCCAAGCAGTCGTTGCATCCGGTTCGGCATCCGGCACGGACCTCCCTTCAAAAAATACCGGAGTCGCTGTTGATCCGCTTGGCGATCGCGTTGGTCAGCACAACAAGCACCAGTCCGACCAGTCCCTTCACGGCGTCGGCCGCTGTGGCGAGACTGACATTGAACTGCTCGATGCCCATCCGGTAAATATACGTATCCAAAATATCGCCGACCTCATACACCATCGGATTGTACAGGTTAATCACCTGGTCGATGCCGGCGCTCATGATGAAGCCGACACGCAAAATAAACAACACGACAATCGTCGTCGCAATGCCCGGCAGCGTAATCCGCATGACGCGCTGGAAGCGGGACGCGCCATCCACAATCGCCGCTTCGTACGTCTCGAGGTTAATGCCGCTGATCGCCGCCATATAAACAATCGCCGCCCAGCCCATCTCCTTCATCGCATCCGTAATGACGAGCAGCCCGCGGAACAGATGCGGCTCCGCCAAAAAATACACCGTTTCGCCGCCCAGCAGCACAAGCAGCTTGTTGACGATGCCCGTTTCCGGCGACAGCAGCAGCGTGATCAGCCCGCCGTACACAACCCACGATACGAAGCGGGGCAAATAAACCGCCGTCTGCAGCGTCTTGCGGTACCACGACACCCGGACCTCGCTGAGCGCAAGCGCCAGCGCAATCGGGCACAGGAAGCCGCTGATCATTTTGTACAAATTAATGATGATCGTATTCACAAGCGCATTCCGGAACATCTCCGATTCGAACAGCTGGCGGAAATAATGCAAGCCCGCCCACTCGCTGCCCGCGATGCCCTGCACATAGTTGTAGTGCAGAAAGGCCGCGCTAAGCCCATAGATCGGCACATAATCAAAGGCGACGACCCAAACCGCTGCAGGCAGCAGCAGCACATACAACAGCCGGAATCGCCAGACACGCGCCCACAGCGCCTGGCTCCGAATCCCGCGGGCCGCTGAGGCCGTTCGGGTTACCGTGTTCACGGCCATTCAGCTCCTCTCTATCCTCATCAGCTGCATCCGCCCGCCCGCTTGTATGGCCACTCCAGCGGGAAAGGGCTTACATCTTTACGATAACGGAAATATCCCCGGCTTGAAACCGGGGATTCGAACGAGTTGCCGGGGGAAAACTCAGGTCTTTACGCCGCCGCCCGCCTCTTCGCCAAGCGCCGGCGGCAACGGCAGCCGCAGCCATGCGCAGGTGCCCTCTGGTAGAGCCGTATACCGGAGGCCATACCGCCGTCCGGCGCGCAGCTTGATGCGGCGGTCCACATTGCGGGTGCCGAAGCCCGCGGCTCCGGGTACGGGGCTTCGC
This sequence comes from Paenibacillus sp. sg306046, assembly GCF_059821225.1. Classification (NCBI taxonomy): domain Bacteria; kingdom Bacillati; phylum Bacillota; class Bacilli; order Caryophanales; family Paenibacillaceae; genus Paenibacillus; species Paenibacillus sp. sg306046. The sequence goes on along the minus strand of NZ_JCAMRT010000036.1, from coordinate 21,640 downwards.
GGATCATCGCGGTCCAGCGCTTCATTTAGTTTCGCCGCATCGGCCCCGCTGCCGTTATCGCACACCTCGATCACCAGCTCCTCCCCGTCACGCGCCGCCCGGATGCGAATCCGGCAATCGGAACGTTTGGCGCGGAAGCCATGCACGATACAGTTTTCGACAATCGGCTGCAGCATAAAATGCACAACCGGCAGCCGATCAAGCTGCGGGTCGGCTTCGATGACAAACGACAGCTGCTCGTTCATCAGCGCCTGAATTTCGAGATAGCTGCGCACCTGCCGCAATTCATCGCGCAGCGGGATCGTCGGACTGCCCTGATTAAGCCCGAACCGCAGTACATCCGCCAGCAGCCGTGAAATTCTGGCCGTCTCCGCATCTCCGAGCGACAGCGCCCGGCAGTTGATCATGTCCAGCGTGTTGTACATAAAGTGGGGGTTAATCTGCGCCTGCAGCAGCTCCAGCTGCAGCTGCTTGGCCGCCAGCTCCTGGCCGTACACTTCCTCGATCAGCTCATGGAGCCGCCTGATCATATGCCGGTAGCCCCGATGCAGCAAATCCAGCTCCTCGATCCCGGTTGGCGCCCTTCGCTCCGGCTGCCGCAAGTCGCCCAGCTCCACCCGCTTCATCATGCCCGCCAGCTCGGCAATCGGCGCCGACACGCGGGCGGCCATCCGCCGAAGCAGCAGGGCGGCGGCGCTGACGACCAGCAAGCCGACTGCGAGCGCAATGCTTATGATCCAGCCGGTGTAATCCTCCAGATGCTTCGTCGGCACACGCAGCAGCAGCTTCCAGCCGTTGTCATAGCGACGGTAAGCGATCCAGCTTTGCTCGCCGCTCGCTGTCTCCCGGTAAACGTCCTCGCGCTGTCCGGCCTGCCTCGCCATAAACGGCTCGCGCCCCAGGTCGTATCCGAACGGATACCCCGCTCCATAGATGACCCGGTCCTGTTCATCCAACAGCACATAACGACCCTGCTCCAGCCCGCTCCGCTTGAAAATCGCTCCGATGTTGTCCAGGCTGTACGCAACGACCACAACGCCCAGATCGCGTCCATCCATCATGCTCACCTTGCGCTTGGCCGCAAACAGCTTGCCGCCTGCTCCATCCCGTCGGTCAGGCCCTGGCTCCGGCTCCGCCCACCACACCATCGGATTGCCGGGACCTGACAGCTCGCGATACCAGGCGGCGTCCCGCGCATCGTCCACCTTGTATACCCCGTTGACCGCTGTGAACCGGTTCGTCGCAAGCTCATACAGCCCGCTTTCCTCCGTTACCAGCATAGAGACGGCATAGGTAACTTGCGCGTGGCTGTAGGGGTCTGACTCATTCAGCAGGGAGATCAGCGACATGCCCTCCAGCTCGGTATACAGGCTGTAGTAGTCATCGACCGCGTCTGCTCTGGAAGCATGCTGCTGCTCCAGCAGCCGCTCGATCTCCCTGCTGGACAACAGGTAGCTCGGTATGTTTTTAAGGCTGCTGAGCTGGTGCCAGACGCTGCGGTATACGTAGTCCATCGACTGGCGCACCGTTTGCCCGGTCTGCGCGTTCTGAATGGCCGCAACGATCACGCCTCCGGCGAGCGTCAGCGTAAATACAAGGATGATCAGCAGCGCGGTCACCGGAAGCACGATGCGCTGGTACAAGCCGAAGCGTTTGCGGCGCAGCCCGAATTTCAAACGGTTCAATCGTCCCTTTCCCCCTCTGCCCGCACCACGTAACGGTTGCGAAACGCTGTCGGCGTGCAGCCGTGATGCTTCTTGAAGCTCGCGCGGAAATGATCCTGGTCCGTGTAGCCGACCCGGCCGCACACCTCGTATACCTTCACCTCCGGATCCTGCAGCAGCCGGGCGGCCAGCTCCATCTTCTGCGCAATCATATAGCTGACGATCGTCGTCCCCATCGTTTCCTTAAATAGGCTGTTCACATATTTTTCGCTAAGATGCACCCGGGAAGCGATCGACTGCAGCGACAAGGAGCTGGACGTCAGCCCGCCTTGAATCAGCTCCAAAATGCGCTCGACCGTCCGCTGGCTTTTCAGCCGCGCGGGCAGCCCTGTCGGCGGCGGCCCTTCCCGCGCCAGATGCGGCAGATGCGTCTGCACAATACGCTGCGCCTGCTTCATCTCGTCCTGCCGCTGCCGGTCGGCGCGGATCGCATCAGCCGCCTGCCCGATGACCGTGGTCAGCTCCGCGAAATCAATCGGCTTCAGCACATAACCGGCCACGCCAAGCCTGATTGCCTCCTGCGCATGCTGGAACTCGTCTAGCCCGGAAAGAATGATACAGCGTGTATCCGGATACATGCGCCGAATATGCCGGAGCAGCTCCATACCGTCCATCACCGGCATGCCGATGTCTGTAATCAGCAGCTCCGGCGCGCCGGTCGTCAGCTGCCCGATCCGCTCCAGCGCCTCCTCGCCATGCTCGGACAAGCCCGTCAGCTTGACGCCAAGCGCTGCCCACGGAATTTGCAGCGCGAGTGCCTCACGCACAATTTTGACATCCTCCACCACATGAGCCTGGATCAGCGGCATCACGCCTCCTCCTTCCGATGGGCGCAACTGGCCTCATCTATCCATACGAAGGAGGCCCGCATCCTATGCGGACCTCCGGCAAACCATCCTTAACAGGGAGCGCAGGCTCCGTTAATTCGGCTGCGACGTAATGACGTACGAGCGGTAGCCGCCAGGCTGAGTCACGCTGACATCAAAGTATACGTTGCGTCCGTTCACCGTAAACGGCACCGCGACCCCGTCGATTTTCACCGACAGGCTGTTCAAGTGGAAATCGGCAGGCAGCGAAATCCGCAGCGAGCCGCCGCTTTTCCCGGCAATACGGCCCTTCATCTCCGTGCGGCTCACCTTCTGCGCGCTGAAGCCGAAGTCGCCGCTGATCCGTTCCAGAATAAATCCGCCAAATCCGATTTTTTTGCCTTCAAACAGCGCCAGCGCCTGCCAGCTTGCATACCCGACCTTCCCGATGAACATGACATTCGGCCCGGTCACATCAAGCTGCGGCTCCTGCTTGCCGCTCATAAATACAAAGTCGCTGCCATTGATCAAGGCGCCGTAAACGTCTCCCGTAACGGTCGGCGCTCCCGCTCCATACGCGCTGCCCGTCACCGTGCCTGAGGAAACGCCCTTCGGAGCGACAATATGCAGCTGCGAGCCCGGACCTTGCTTGACCGGAACAATATACGGCAGCTCGCCCGTATGCTTGTGTCCGGAGTTGTTCCAATAAAATGTGCCGGTCGCTCCGTCGGTCATCTCATCATGAATCGCCAGGAAGTCGTCGCGAACCATCATCACCCCGCGGCCCAGATACGGGGCCGACTTGCCGTCCGCCCGGTAATACTGGGCAAAATCGAAATTGTACAGCAGCGCCTCCACGGGCCGGTCGCCCAGCGACATGCTGGAGCCGGTCGGCACGAAGTCGGACAGCAGCTGCACATTCAGGCTGTCGCCATTCGTTTCGGCGGCGTTCCAGCTTTGCCGCTGGCCCTTGGCGGCGTAGATCAGGTTGCCGTTGGACACCGTGGACCACCGATACGCCCGCCCGTACAACTGCTGGATGTTGAGATACGCTTCATTGGGCCCGCCGAAATCATACCGCAGCACAGCGCCGTAATCGCTGTACAGGATCGACTCAAGCGCTGGCTGCACGCCCCGCTTCCCTTTGGAAATGCTCCATTCCAGATTGCGGCCCAGCGTCATATTTACCGGATTGCGGCTCGTTTTCAGCGCCTCCACAGTCGCCTCCAGCACGCCTGCGAATTCGCCGCCCGGCAATTCGCTCGCGAGCGCATGAGCGCCCTGCGGCGGAATCATCCGGACGCCTCCCTCCGCCGGAACCAAAATGTTCATGTTCCAGCGCATCCAGTCGCGGAACTTGGAGTGATCGAACAAATCCGTGCCGTCGTATTGCTTCAAGCCCCAGTACGCCATCAGCAACGGCCGCAGAGAGGCGAGGCTGTACGTCGTCGGATTTTCGTACCAGCGGCCGCCCTTGGCGTTAAATTCGGGACGCGGCCTGCGGACAAACACACTGAGCCATTCATCATAGTAGGTCATAAACTCCTGCTTCCACACAGGAGCTGCCGGATGCTCGGGGAACACGCCTGGCGTAATTCCAAGCGCCTGCTTGCCGTCGATCGTAAAGTTCGCATGGCCGGACACCATCGACGTATGCGGGAAATTCGTATCCTCGGCAGAGCTGTACGCATTAAAGGCAAGCAGCGCCCTCGCCTGCTGCCGCTGAGCCGGCGTCCAGCTCCACCGGCTGTTCGCGTACTCCTCCAGCATCGTCCGGTCGTTCCGCTGCGGCAGCGACGCATCCAGATAACGCTCGACCAGCGGATTAAATTTGTAGTTCAGCTGGAAAGCCAGCCAGGCGCTGTGCGTGACCGTACTGTTGGCGCTCATATTCCGCTCGCCGCCCGGCAGCGCAAGCCCCAGCTCCGGATTGTCCTTCCAATCCAGCACCAGCTCCTTGTTGCGGTCCAGACTGAAATCCGTCAGCTTCTGGAACAGCCGCACCTCCGGTCCGGCTCCCCACCGGTTCTCGTAGCCGGTCATCGCCGAATCCGCCAGCCACGTCCGGCCTGCCGTCGTGCCGGTCCGCGCGGCCACGATCACCTCGCTGCGCGGAATAAGCCCAAGCGCCCAGTACCGCTCCGTGCCCTCCAGCCGGGTCAGCATATACGAGTCGCCGCCAGCGGCGTAGAAGTTCAGATTTTGCGGGCCCGGCGACTGATAGAAGAAGCGCTGCGACGACTTCCAGTCGCGGTTGCGGTACAGGCTGAACATCAGGGCATTCGTCCCGCTGTCCTTCCAGAACACCGTCGCGCGCATGACGCCATAGTTGTTGACCGCATACAAACCAAGCTCATAAGGAAGCTTGCCTCCGAGGCCAAGCTTGTCGTTGTATTTGCCTGAATACGTCGACGTGTAGCCGCCGTTGGTCATAACCAATCGCCCATCCGGGTTAATGCCATTCAGCATTGAAAACTTGAAGTACGTTTCATCGCCGGGCGTAAAGCCTGCAATCGTTTCATCCACCGTCACATATTGTTCATTGTGGCGCAGCGTCAGCCGTACTTTGTACGTCCGGTCGCCTGTAAACGTATACGTCACGTCGTAGGTCAGCGACAGCGGTCCCTGCTCGACAATTTCACCCGTTACCGAAGTGGTTTGAATCGCAGCCGGGCCCTGAAGCGTACCTGCACCGGCCCAGCTCTGCCCGTCGCGGGACACAGCCAAGATCGGAGCAGGCGTTTCCGCCAGCGACAGTCCGCCCGGGTACGCCTGCGTGCCTGACGGCACCTTGAGCTGCTGCTGATTCGACCACAGGATCAGGCTTCCATCCGATTGCTGCTGCAGCGTGATTCTAGAAGCCGCTGACAGCGCATATTCATAATTCGGATCATAATCAAGCAGGAACGATTGGATCGCGCCCTTATTCAAGCTTGCGCGGAAGCTGATCGCTGCGCTCGTCACATATCCCTCGCTATCCTCGCTCACCCCGGACAGCTGGTAGGCAATCTCCTGACCCGCCGCCGTCGTCAGCTTGAGGCCGTGCTGCTTGACCGTCCCGGCCGGGAACGTCAGCGGGTAACGGATCAGCTCCTCCGGGAAATCATAAATATTCAAGTAATCCCGCAGCACAAACACCTGGCTCCAAATGCCCGCTCCGAACGCCGGCACCGTCACAGTCGCCGAGGCCGTGCGGCCGCCGTCGTCCGCCGTGACCGTGATCATCGCCTGGCCCGCGCCGCGGGCGATGACCAGCCCGGCGGCGTCCACCGTCGCCACCGCTTCGTTGCTGGAGCTCCAGCTCAGCCGCTCCTTATGCGTCGCATTGACCGGGCCTGCCGTCGCCGTCAGCTTCTCGCTGCCTCCGGCCGCAATCGTCGTCGCCGTCTTGTTCAGCGTCAGGCTGGCGACCGGCGTCCGGGTCACCGTCACCTGGGCGCTCGCCGTAAAGCCGCCGTCTACCGTCGTCGCAGTCACAACCGCTTGACCGGAGGACCGGCCACGGACGATGCCAACCTCATCCACCGAAGCAATCGACGGCTGGCTGGAGCTCCAGACGACGGCCTGATTCGTCGCGTTCAGCGGCCTTACGGTCGTAAACAGACGCTCCGTCTTGTTTTCCTCTAGCGCCAAGCTTGTTTTGTTCAGCGAGATGCCCGTCACCGGCTGCTCGGTTACCGTCACGGTGCAGGAGGCGAGATGGCCGCCGTCATTCGTCCGCACGGACAATACAGCTGTCCCTACGCCAACTGAGGCGATGCGGCCGAATTCATCGACGGTAACGACGCCGGGATTGCTGTTCAGCCATGTCACGCCCAGATCCTTCGCATGATAAGGCTGAATCTCATACGTGAGCTGTGCGGTTGACCCGAGCGCCAGGTTGAGATTCGTCTGGCTGATCGTCACGCCTGTGACGGGGACGCTGGGCAGATCGTTGTACACCTGCATAATTTCGGCGGCGCTGAGCGCCCGGTTGTACATTTTGACCTCGTCGATGATGCCTTTATGAAAATAGTTTTCGTTGTTTTTACCGATCCACAGATCGCGGTTCGGAAACAGCAGCGGCCCGGCGAACGTCGCCAGCCCGACGAATTGCCCATCCTGGTAAATGCGCATCGTTTTACTGACCTGATCCCATGTCATCACCATATGCTTCCACTTGCCGAACATCGTCGTAATCGGATGGTACGTATTGACGACCTCGCGGGTCACGTCGTTTTTGAGCATAAAGGAAAACCTCGTGCCGCTCGCCGCCAATCCCATCTCGATGCCGTTGCCGCTGGTGCGGAAGCCGTCATCCCAGGACATAAATTTGTGAATGCCGTTGCTTTGCATTTCCGGCTGTACCCACATCGCAATGGTGAAGCCGCTGCGCAGATCGTAACCCGAGGCAGGCCCGCCGCTCAGAAACGCGCTTGTGCCGTTAAAATACATCCCCTTGGAGCTGCGTCCAAGGTTCGTTTGGGTCGCATTGTACACCGTAGCTGTATGTCCATTGCCGGACAAATCAGCAACCGTATCGTTGACAACCTGCTCGAAATCCCAATAAGCGATCAAGCCTGGCAGCTGCTGCGCGTATACGTTCGTCGTCACAGGGGCAACAACGCCGTACACGGCAGGAGCCACAGCCGACGGCAGATCGCCATAGACCGATTGCAGCACGGCATCGGAGTCGATTGCAGGTAAATCCCCATCATTTGAAGGCCCCCCTTCCATGTTCAAGTGATCCGGGACGCCGGCTGCGGATTCGCCGCTGCCGCCATCCAAAACGGAGGCGTCGGCAAATGCCTGTGGAACAGCCGACAAGCCGGGCGGGGCCAGGCCCCCTAATTGTCCAAGCAGCATGATGACCGCCAAGGCCGTGCTGAGAAACCGTTTATGCAATCGCGACATAAAAGTTGCTCCTTTACTATAAAAATAGTCGATCAATAGGATTTCCCTTTGATCAAGGCGGCAAATTTTGTGACTCGATGACCGGTTAAGCCTCCAGCAGCAGCTTGACGAACCGTCCCGCCAATCTGAAAAAGCAGTCAAGTGTGTTGCCTGAAAAGGCGACTAGACCGGGCCTCCGCCCGTGTCGCGGGACTGACTCGCAGAGTTGCTTTGCATGAGACTGACCGGCGTGCTTCGAGTGTAGCAACTGTACTTGATCAAAGTCCTGCCTGTCTTAACGATGAACGGACCCAACATCACCCAACGATTCTCTCCTTTCGACAACGGTAATTCCAGTCTAACCGCCTATTCGGCAACGATGGCCGGCGGACGTCCGATGTCGATGTCTGGATGCGTACCCGGCGGGCGTTCGCCTTGGAGCCTGATCCCCCTCACCCCCTCTCGGATTCATGCCCGTTTAGTATGCTATTCATGGAAGCGTTCTCTAATTACCGTACAATTGGCTTATTTATACCGGGCGAATGTCTGGAATGCCGGCTCGGAGACACGCAAGCGGCCGAAGCGCCAGGCTCCGGCCGGATTTCCAGGTTCCTGCGCCTATTTTTTCGCCTGGGCAGCGAGATAGTCCTCCAGCTGCTCTTTAATTTCGGCCCGGATTTTTTCCAGCCCCATTTTTTTCATCTTCTCCAGCGCCTCGTTGTAAACGCCTTCATATTCGTCGGTCAGTCCAAGCATCGCAATGGTCCGCGCCTTCTTGAATTCAGGGCCGACCTTGGCCAGCTCGCTTTTGATCGGCTCGGCATTCAGCGTAAAGCCGGCGATCGGCGACTTGACGAACGATTCCTGCTTGCTTGTAAATTGCTCCAGCTTCAGCCCGCTCTCCGGGAAATCCTCCGGGTACCGGACAAAGGACGGATTCCAGGTCAGCACGTAGCCGGGAAAGCTGTACGCCTTGCTTGCGTCGGCGTCGGCCAGAATTTTGAACTTGTCGCCGCCAATGGCTTCCCAATGCTTGCCGGGAATGCCGTATTCGAACAGGTCATGGTGTTGCGGATCGGCATACAGCCAATCGAAGAAAGCCATCACCCGGTCGGCGTTCTTCGAAGTCACCGGAATGCTGGAGAAATTCCACGCCTTGAAGTCGGTCGTCAGCGAGCCCGGCTTACCCTCGGCGACGCCCGGCGTCAGACTGACATATTCCAGCTCCGCGCCCGGAACCGCCTGCTTCAGCTCGCGATGCAGCGTCGCGTTGCCGGTATCGCCGCCGATGGCGGCAAACTTGCCGGACTTGAAGAAGCCGGTGTCATCCTTCTGGCTGATGACGTCCTTCTCCATATAGCCCTTCTGCTGCCACTTGCGGGCCGTAATTTCCTGCACATATGTCTGCTGCTTGTCGTTCATCGGCGCGGGCAGCTGCGAAATGTCTTCGCCGTGGAACACAACGTCCACCTTGCCGCTGCGAATCGCAAACTTCGTCAGCAGATCACCGGCGAGAATCGCGGCGTACGTATCCGGCTTCTTGTAAGGCTCCAGCCAGTTGCCCAGCGAAGCCAGCGAGCCTTTGACGCCGAACGGAATCATCCCCTTTTCATTCGCCAGCACCTGATCGAAAAACGCCTCCAGCTCCGCACCCGACTTGATGTCCGGCAAGCCATACTTGACCCGGAGATCCTTGCGGATGATGAGGGCATTGGCGGCTCCATAGCTGCGAGTAAACGGAACGCCGTAAATATGCTCCCCGCCGCTCGCATCCACAAACTTGTTGTTGTTGATGTACGTTGGCGGGAACGCCTTTTTCAAGCCGGGATACTTGTCATTGTTGAAATAGCTGTCCAGCTTGAGATACGTTCCCTTCGAAATCATCTGCGGCATCGTATTCCACTGGGCGTCAAACACCGCATCCACCTGTTCGCCTGAGGCGAGCTTCAGCCCGATCTTTTCCTTCAGCTGGTCCCAGGGCACCCAGTTGAACACAAGCTTCGTATTCAGCGTGTCCTTGGTCCGGCTGTAGAATTCGTCCAGCACAGCCTGCTGGTCCTTGGGCGGATCACCGGGAAAATAAAAGTGCAGGGTGACCGGGTCCGGCGTATTGCCGGTCGTCGTCCCGGTCCCGGCACCCGGAGACGCGGAGTCTCCCGGCTTGCTTGACGGCTGTCCCTGCGGGGACGTGCATCCGGTGACGAGCAGCGACATCGCAGCCGCTGTCATGACGTACTGAAGCGCTCTTTTTTTCAAATTGCAAACCCTCCTCAAGCTGACTCTGGTATGTGAACCGGCACGAGGCCGGACTCAACCTTTGACCGCGCCAACCGTCAGGCCGTGGACAAAATAGTTCTGAATAAACGGGTACAGCAGCACAATCGGCCCGATCGTCAGAATGACCGTCGCCATCCGGATCGTATAGGACGGAATATTGACCGCGCCCGTATACAGCTGGTTCGTGAAATTCATGCTGCTAATAATGCGGATGATTAACGATTGCAGCGGATACTTGGCCGGATCGTCGATGAACAGGATCGCCCGGAACCATTCGTTCCAATAGTCCAGCGCATAAAACAGCGAGATCGTCGCCAGCGCAGGCAGCGACAGCGGCAGCACGATGCGGAACAAAATGTAAATATCGTTGGCTCCGTCGATTTTGGCCGATTCGGCGAGTGAATCCGGCAGTGTCATGAAAAAATTGCGCAGCAGAAACATAAACCACGGATTAACAAGCGCCGGTAAAATCATCACCCAGATGCTGTTGCTCAGCTGCAAATATTTAGAGATCAACATGTACCACGGCACCAGCCCTCCGTTAAACAGCATCGTAAACCAGATGAAAAACAGGATTGAGTTGCGGTATTTCAAGCTTTTCACCGACACCGCGTACGAGACGGCGCTTGTCATCAGCAGACTGAGCGCTGTCCCGACCAAGGTGACAAACAAGGTGACGGAATAAGCGTTGTAGATCACATCATTTGCAAAAATCGTGGCGTAAGCATCCCATGAAAACGGCTGCGGCCAAATGCGGTAGCCCGTCTGCAGCAGCGCTGTCTCGTTGGTCAGCGAGCTGCCGAGCACGATTAGGAACGGCATTAGACATACCGCCGCAAAGAAGGCGCACGCCAGATAAAAGCTCGTCAGCAGCAGTCGTTCGCTCATCGTCCTTCCTCTCATCCTTACGTCTCTCCTTCCCCGGTTAGAATAGGGCCGCATCCTTATTCACGCGACGGACCAGCGTGTTGCAGCCGAGCACAAGCAGGAAGCCGACAACGGACTGGTACATCCCGATGGCGGATGACATCGACATGTCGCTGTACTGGCGGAGCGCACGGAACACAAATGTATCAATGACATCGGTCGTCGGATACAGCAGCGCATTGTCGCCGATCAGCGCATAGATCATCCCGAAATCCCCGTAGAAAATATGACCGACAGCCAGCAGCAGCAGCAAAATCGTCGTATTGCCGAGCAGCGGAAGCGTGATGTAGCGGATAGCCTGCAGCCGGCTCGCTCCGTCGATCCGGGCGGCCTCATAAATTTCCGTGTCGATCGACGTAATGGTCGCCAGGTAAATGATGACGCCGTATCCAGTCGCCTTCCACACCTTCAACAGCACCAGCGTCGCCGGCCATACGTCCGGGTTTTGATAAAAAGCAATCGGGTCCAGCTGCAGCAGCATCAGCAATTTGTTCAGCAGCCCGCCCTCCGTCGCAAACAGCGACACGGCAAACATCGAGACGATCGGCCACGAAATAAAATACGGCAGCAGCATCAGCGATTGGGTCACCCGTTTGAAGGGCTTCCAGCCAAGCTCCGAGATCATCACGGCAAACAGCACCTGAACGGCGAGCCCGACCCCGATAAATAAGGCGTTCAAGTAAAGCGTATTCAACGTAACAAGCAGCCAATCGTTGCTGGTGAAGAAGAAATCGAAATTTTTCAGCCCGACAAACTTACTGCCGAAAATGCCGTGAATCGGGTTGTAGTCCTGAAACGCAATGACCATGCCAAACATCGGCAAATACGCAAATACGATAAAATACAGAAGCGCCGGCAGCGTCAACAGGTACAAATATTTGTTTCTGTACAACTCCTTGAACAAGGTGTGTCTACGGGCGGCTTCCCGCCGTCTGGACGCTTCCAGGCTGCGAGGGCGTGCAACGATAGGCTCCATAACGGCTGATCACTCCTTTACGGGTCAGGTTATCAGGAGCAGCCTCCGCTGTTCTCCTTGCGTTTATCGTACAGGGAGCCGGCACGGGGCAAAAGGCCGAATGTTACAGAAACGGGCTGTTGTTGAAAAAATGTCCCGCCCAGCCGCGCCTGCCGCCGAAGTTAGAAAATTATCAATCGAAGTCAGAAACGTATCAATTCGGCGGATTGATGCAAAAAGAACCCCAGCGCCGGAGCGCTGCGGTTCAGAGCAGTCAGTCGTCCGCAGCCGGGCTTCCGGCTTTGGCGGCCTTGCGATATTCATCAGGCGTGCGGCCTGTCGCTTTTTTGAACGCGGCGTAAAAATATTTGCCGCTGCCGAAGCCGGCCAGCTCGGCGATCCGGTTCGCATGCAGCTCCGTCTGCACAAGCATCTGCCGCGCTTCGGCAAATCGCAGCTCGCTAATCGTTGCGCTGAGCGACTGCCCGGTGCTTCCTTTGAACAAGGTGCGCACATAATTGGGCGACAGCCCCACGTGCGCGGACACCGCCTCCACGTTCAGGCCCGGATCGCGAAACCGCTCCGCGACGAACTGGTGAATGCGCTCGACCAGCTCGCGGCTTTTGTTCCCGCGCCGCTCTCTGAGCAGCTCCGCCAGCTGCTCGTTCAGCCGGGAGAACCAGTGCCGCACATCCTCCAGATCGTCGCAGCCGGCCAGCTCCTGCATAATCGCCTTGAAGGACAGACGCGGCTCGTCGCGCGGCGATTCCGCAGCGCCGGCGGCAATTTCGCTCAGCGCAAGCGCCAGCTGGGTCAGCGACAGTAAAATTTCATCGTAGGAAAAACGCCGGATCGCCGCCAGCACCTCCTCCAGCAGCTCGGATGACCGCACCCGGTCACCGGCCCGCAGCGCTTCCGCCAGCTTCTTTTCCAGCTCAAACGGGTAGGCATATTTCGCGCGCGGCAGCGCCGCCAGCTCGCTATGCAGCAAAATCGCCGCTTTGCCGTAAATCAGCCGGTACTCGGAGCTTTGCAGCGCGCTGCGGTACGACAGATGCAGCTGGCTGCGTTGCTCCACCGGATGTCCGACAGCCGCCGTCACCGTCACCTCCAGGTAATGCCGCACATGACGCTGCACGGCCGACAGCCGCTGGCGGACCAGCTCCGTCTGTTCAGACGCAGCTTCCGTTTCCGCCGGTGCAGGCCAACGGATCATAACGGCAATATGGTCCGTTTCTCCGTCCACCACCTCCACCGCCAGCTCCGGTCCGCACGTTTCGACCGCGATATTCATCAGCGCAAACCGGAGCAGCGACAAGTCGCGGACCGATCGCCGGGCCGTCAGCTCGCGGTAAGCGCACAGCCGGAGCGTCACGACCGTATACTTGCCGGACGGCAGCCGCAACCGCAGGTGCGCGACCCGCTCCGCAATCTCGTCCTCGCCGGTCAGCTCCCCCTTGAGCAGCTGCTTGAGCAATCCTGCCTTCATCGCGGGCAATCCGGCGCGCACCGACGCCTGCAGCTCATGGACATTGCTGACAAGCGAATCGAAGGTCCGGTTTAAATAGTCGTATTCGCCCAGCACCTCGGGGCCGGGCAGCGGCTCCGTTGCCGTTCTCGCCTTGCGCAGCAGTCGCAGCAGCGGCTTATACATGTTTCGGGTAAACCAGACCGCCGTCAGTATGCTGAGTGCGACAAACGCAGCCGTCATCAGCGCCATGACGCGGGTCAGCTTGGAGAAATTCCAGAGCAGCTCCTCATAGTCGCCGATGCTTACATAAATCCAGCCGAAGGCGGTATCAGACTTCCGGTACGTGACCAGCGACTCGCGGCCGTTAATGTCATCGGTAAAATAGCCGCTGCCCTCGCTCGCCAGCACCTTGCGGATGTAGTCCCCTTCACTGAGCAGCGATGCGTTGATTTTCTCCGGCTCCGGATGGGAAATCGCCATTCCCGCGCGGTCCATAATAAACAGCCGCCCCTGCTCACGCTCGGCCGGTCGCTTGACGATTTGCTGCAGCGCGCTTTGCCGCAGGTTAAATACAAGCACCGCCTGCGGCTTGCCCTCATGCTCGTCCTCGACGAACAGCACGGAAATCGCATGGTAGTCAGTCTCCCGTCCAGCCAGCGTATAGCTGACCTTGCGCGGCAGCACCGCCCGCTCCGTGCCGGGCGCCAGCTCCTCGATGTAACGGATCACGCCCCGATCGAAAAACTCGCCCTTCGGCTGCGCGACCGTCAAATTGGAAAAGAAGCGGTCAGCCTTCGCATTGTACACGTACACGGACTCGATCAGCGGGTTGGAATTGACGATTTCCGTCAGCTTAATCGAAATATCCCCCATCTCGACCGATTCATGGACATCTGCAAACAGCGCCTTGAAAACCGGACTGTACGTATTGACGCTGTCGTTCAAGCTGGTCGGCACGCCGTAATAGACGTGAAACTGGGTTAAATACAACAAGGTGGACGACCAATACGTCTCCACCACATTATAGGACTGCTCCAGCAGCAGCTCCGATTGCTCATGAATTTGGGCCAGCGTGCTCCGCGAAAACTGGACGACAAGTGCCACCGACAGCACGCTCAGCAGAATGGAGCCGGTCACGATATAGGACAGCAGAATGCGCAGCAGCAGCGCATTTTTTCGCACATACAGCCGCAGGCGTGACAACGTACGAAGCAGCATATCGTCCTCCCGAATCCGATTCATCCGAGTTATCCGAGTCACAAACTTAACGCAAGCATACACGGATGCGTCCGGGAAGTCCAGCCATTGCAGGAAGAATAAGAGTGAAGTACCAGAACCAGGACAAAGAGACCTATGCGTATACGCACAGACCTCAGGGCAGATGGGAAGCGGCTGTCACACGGAAGCAGCCGCTGCTGACGGCATCCGGATAATCCGGCTGCACAGCACACCCGCATCCTCTTCGTCATGCGTGACAAGAATCGACGTAATGCCGGATGCCGTCAGCAGCCGCTTGAGCTCCTGCCGGATGCCGTCCTTCAGGCCCGCATCCAGATTGCTGAACGGCTCATCCATCAGCAGCATCGCGGGCTGCGGCGCGAGGGCGCGGGCGAACGCAACACGCTGCTGCTGGCCGCCGCTCAGCTCATGCGGATAGCGCCGCCGGTAATCATGCAGCTGCACCAGCTCCAGCATATGAAGCAGCCGCTGGTCCCGCTCCTTTTTGGCCAGCCGATGCAAACCAAACTTAATATTTTGCTCCACGGTCAGATGCGGGAACAGCCCGTAGTCCTGAAACATCATCCCGATGCCGCGATGCTCAGGATGGATGAAGGTACGCGCGTCGACCAGCGTTTTTCCCTGAAGCGCCACGCGCCCGGTACAGGGCTCCTCCAGACCGGCGATAATACGCAGCAGCGTGCTTTTTCCACTGCCGCTATCCCCCAGCAAACCCACCGCTTCGCCTTGCTCCGCCTTCATTGAAAACTGCTGCAGCACCGGTCCGGTCCGGCTCGAATATTGGAACGATACGTCGGACATTTCGAAAAACGTCATCACCTTTTATTCTCTCCCAACCTGTGATAGCAGATGACGGCCACAATCCCGATCGCGATCAAAATCAAGGAAGGCAGCGCCGCCTGATGAATTTGTTCATCGCTTGCGTACTGGTAAGCCTTCGTCGCCAGCGTATCAAAGTTAAACGGCCTCAGCAGCAAGGTCAGCGGCAGCTCCTTGACGATCTCCAGAAAGCTGAGCACGCAGCCTGCGACGACCGCTCCTCGAATTTGCGGCAGGTCCACCAGAAAAAACGTCCGCGTAATTCCCCGGCCAAGCAGTCTGGACGCTTCGGTGTACCGATTGCCCATTTTCTCAAAGCCGGCCTCCACCGCGTTATAACCGACAGCCAGAAAGCGAATCACATACGCACAGACAAGCATCGCCAGCGACATGCTAAGCACCAGCTTGCCCGCCCCCAGTCCAAGCGCTTCATACGAGCCGGAAAGCCGCCGGTCCAGTGACAGAAATACGGCCAGCACGCCAATCGCCAGCACAGCGCCGGGCATCGAGTAGCCCATGGACAGCAGCTTGGACAAAACAAGCGTCCAGGGCGAACGCCGGAGCCGGGTCGCATTGGCCGCAATCACGGCAAACCCGATCAGCAGCGCAATCGAAATGGCCGACACTCGCAGCGTATTGGCCAGCAGCTGGACAAAGGCAGGGCTAAACACCTCGCGGTACGTCCAGGTCGCCCAGACGATCAGCTGCCAGACCGGCACAATAAACGACAGCGCCAGCACAAGCAGCCCCCCGGTACAGGCCGCATATGCAGGCCAGCCGCTCAGCTTGCGCCGCCGCAGCGGACGCAGCTTGCTGGTCGTCGAGCTGTAGGCGCGCCGCCGGCGCAGCAGCCGCTCCAGCACGAGAATGCCGATAATGACCGCCATCAGCAGCGCCGCCAGCCGGAATGCCGAGCTGACATCATTCATCCCGAACCACGTCTTGAAAATAGACGTCGTGAAGGAGGCGATGCCAAAATGCTTCGCAACCCCGAAATCATTCAGCACCTCAAAGGCGACCAGACTCGCGCCTCCGGCGATGGCCGACTGCGACAGCGGCAAGCCGACCCGCCAAAACACCGCAAGCGGATGTCTGCCGAGCAGCAGCGCATTTTCCATATAGGACGCGCTTTGCCGTTCCAAAAACGCTTTGACAATGACATACACATAAGGAAACAAAAATAACGTAAAAATCGCAATAGCGCCCTTCATCGACATGATATCGAAATAACGCGCGTCAGGCGTCACACCGAGCGTATTGCGCATGAACGTCTGCACCACTCCAGTATAACTCAGCATCGAGCCGTACGTATACGCTGCAATATACGGCGGAACCGCCAGCGGCAGCACCAGCGCCCACGACAGAAAGCCCCGCAGCGGAAAATCATACACCGTGACCAGCCACGCCAGCACCGTACCAAGGATGACCGTGCCGCTAACCGTACCGACGACAAGCAGCAGCGACTGCAGCGCCGAATCCAGCAGCATATACTCTCGGATATGCGCCCAGTTCTCGGTCGGCCGCTGAAACAAGCCGGCGGCAATATACAGAGACGGAAGAAGGGCCGCTAGGGCCCCCGTCCAGGTGATGATCATCCAGCCGTTGCTGCTGAGCTTCAGCTTTTGCAGCCATCGGGTTGTAGGCATGCTTACTTCCAGCCCGCCTTGTTCAGCAGCTCGATCGCCTTCTTGTTATGGTCGCCAAGCTTGGAGAAATCAAGCTGCTGCGACTTGAAGGTGCCCCACGTTTTCAGAAGCTCCGGCTTGTCCGCCGCTTCATTGACCGGGAATTCAAAGCTTCCGTTGCTCAGCATCGTCTGACCTTCCTTGCCGGTCATAAATTCAACCAGCTTGACGGCGTTCGCTTTGTTTTTCGAGTGCTTGGTCAAGCCGACGCCGCTGATGTTCAGATGCGTGCCTGTCGTGCTCTGGTTTGGGAAAAACACGCCGATATTTTGCGCCACCTTCACTTCCTCGGCATCCTTCGAGACGAGCATTTGCCCTACATAATACGTGTTCATGATCGCAACATCACCGATTTTAGCGGCAATTGCTTTCGCTTGATCGCGGTCGCCGCCTTCCGGCTTTCGCGCCAGGTTGGCCGCAATGCCTTTGGCCCATGCCTCAGCCTGCTGCTCGCCGTTCAGCTCAATCAGCGAAGCGAGCAGCGACTGGTTGTACAAGCTGGACGAGGAGCGTGCCAGCACCTTGCCCTTCCATTTATCCGTCGCCAGATCCTCGTACGTCGACAGCTGCTCCGGCTTGACCCGGTCCTTGGCATACACGATCACCCGTGCGCGCGTCGCGATGCCAACCCAGCTATTATCCTTGTCCCGCCATTGCTTGGGCACGTTTTTATCAATTTCCGCCGATTGCAGCGGCTGCAGCACATCATTTTGCTTTGCATAATTCAGTACGCCGCCGTCAACGGTAATAAACAGGTCCGCCTCCGAACTGGAGCCTTCGCGTTTCAGCCGCTCGACCAGCTCTTCCGCCGTGCCCTTCACCTCGTTAACCTTGATGCCTGTCTGCTTCGTGAAAGCCTGGAACAGCTCTGTATCAACCGCATAATGACGAGCCGTAAAGACGTTTACCGCCTGCTCCGTGCCTTTGCCTGCTCCTCCGGTCGGCTCAGCCGGCTTAGCCGCCGCCGATGTGTCGGTTTTGCCGCTCGCCGGCTCCTGTGCTCCATTGCCTGCCGGAGCCGCTCCGCACCCCGTCAGCACCAATGCTGTCATCATCACGTTTAACACGCCAAGCTTTAACTTCGTCTTCATGTCTTCGATCCCCTCTGCTTGTAGTTTCCTTCTCGATAGTTCAATCAATAACAATACTCATTCTCAATACATATGTGAGAATGAATATCATTACTACTGAAATGACAATTCACATTGTACCTGACGAACATTAGAAAACGCTGTGAAAATTAAAAAAGCGCGCAGACAACTGTCAACTCTGCTCGCTCGCTAAGCCCGAAGCCGGATTTAATACCGGAAAGGAGACCGTAACCGTCGTCCCTTCCCCTTCTCTGCTTACGATATCCAAGGTTCCACCGTACCGTTCAATCAGCCTGCTGGCGATAGACAAGCCGAGACCATGTCCGGCCAGCTCCCGGCTCCGTGCCTTGTCCACCCGGTAAAAACGGTCCGTCACATAAGGCAAATCCGCCTCCGGGATTCCGATGCCCTGGTCAGCCACCTGCATACACACCTGTTCCTCGCGGACGAACGCGCGCACCGTGACCGCTTGGCGGTCTCCTCCGTATTTCACCGCATTGTCCAGCAGAATGAGCAAGATTTGCTGCACATGCTGCACGGGCACGCCGATCGTCTGCTGCGCGAGCTCCCCCACGCTGACCGTCATCCGGCACGACGGCGACATCATTTCCACTTGCTTCGCGACAAGCCCGATCACCTCATCCGGCCGTGACAGCGGCTCAGCCGTGTTCTGCTTCAGCTGCTCGGCCCGAGTCAGCGCCAGCATTTCCTGCACAAGCCCCTTCAATCTCGCCAGCTCCTGAATCGACACCTCCAGCGACTCCTCCAGCACCTCCGGATTATGCTTGCCCCAGCGCTGCAGCAGCGCCAGATGTCCTTCGACGATCGCAATCGGCGTCCGCAATTCATGCGAAGCATCCTCGACAAACTGTCGCTGCTGCTGAAACGAACGCTCCACCTGATCCATCATCTGGTTAAACATCACCATCAGCGTATGAATTTCGTCCTGCTGGCCGGTTAACGGCATCCGTTCGTGCAAGCCTTGCCGTTTGATTTTATGAATCGTATCGGCCATCGCCTGCAGCGGCTTGAGCACTTGACGAGCGAGCAGCAAGCCGCCCAGCGCGCTGATAATGACCGCCCCCAGCCCGCACAGCAGCATCACCCGCGAGAACGCCGCGCTGAGCTGAGCGAATTCCTCCGTGCTGCGCGCCATCTCCACCGTGCCCTGAAAATCAAAAATCGTTAAAGCGCGCCGCATCACCAGCAGCCCGCCATCCAGCTGCCACGTGCCGTCCGTCCCCTCCAGCTGCTGCAGCGCTTGCTCCGCCTGACCGATATCCAGTCCGTGGCTAACCGCAACCAGCGGCCGCCCCTGCGCATCCAGAATACGGATCGACTGCTTCTGATCATTCATTTTTTCCAAAAAACTGCGAATATGCGGCAGCTCCGGGTCGGCGAAGGACACCTCATTTTCCAGGAAAACATTCAGTACCTCGTTCATATTGCGCCCGGTATCGGCGACCTCCTGCCGAAGCATCCAGCGCTCGATAAACACATATTGAACCACACTTGCAACCGTAAATAAACAAAACAACAGCAGCGATGACCAGATCGTCAGCTTCCAGCGAATGGGCAACTGCTGAAATGCAACAGCAAGTTTGGTTCTCATCTGCGCATCACGTAGCCGGTGCCCCGCAAGGTCTGGATATAGCTGGCTTCTCCGGGGCAGTCGATTTTGTTCCGCAAATAACGGACATACACATCCACAACATTCGTATCGACAGGTGCATCGTAGCCCCACACGCGGTCCAGCAGCGCTTCGCGCGTCAGCACGCGGTTGGCATTGCTCATAAAGGCGACAAGCAGCTCATATTCACGTTTCGTCAGCTCAATCAGCGTATCGCCGCGATGTACCAATCGGGTGTCCGTATCCACACTCAAATCCTGAAAGCTCAGCCTTGTCCTGCTGTCCGTCTCCTGCTCCTCCTGCCTGCGGAACACGACACGAATCCGGGCCAGCAGCTCCTCAATGGCAAACGGCTTAGGCACATAATCATCAGCCCCGCTGTCCAGACCCGTTACCCGATCCGTAATGCTGTCACGTGCGGTCAACATAATAATCGGCGTCTTTTTCACCGCTCGAATTTGCCTGCAAATTTCGAAGCCGGAGAGGCCCGGCAGCATCAGATCAAGCAAAATGACTCCCCAGTCTTCCTTCAGCGCCAGCTCCAGACCCGCAGACCCATCATAGGCAACCGCCACCGAAAACGCTTCATTGCGCAGCTCCAGCTCCACAAAGCGGGCCAAATTACGTTCATCCTCAATTAATAATATTTTTTTCATCGAAGTTCATCCCTTGTCAGTGCTTGCTGTGGACCGGCCACCTGCCGTATCCGCTCAAAATCCCGCATCGGACCGATGCGGGATCTGGATTCGTCGCTGCTGTCGTCTGCTCATCTGCTACTTCATCAGCTTATTCATCGTGACCAGCAACTCGTCAATGACTTCCTGATCGCCCGACTGGATACGCTCCATTACACAGCTTTTCATATGGCCTTCCAGCAGCAGCCGTCCCACACCGTTCAGCGCAGACTGGATCGCGGCGATCTGGTTCAGCACATCGTCACAATACACGTCACGCTCAATCATGCCGCGCACCCCGCGAATCTGCCCTTCAATCCGGTTCAGACGCGACACCAGACTGCTTTTCATTTTATCGGAATGGTGACTCTTCCGCTCCTGCTCGCCATCCTGGCAATGCGGCTCCCCATGACAGCCCGTTTCGTTGTGAAGCTCCATCATCCATCCCCCCTGTCCTCCATTATAACCGCAGTTTTAGTGAAAATGAAGGGTGGGGGCTGGGTGAAGGCCTTTTCTGCGGAATGTACGCGGCTTGTGTCGTCCATTTCGTGGAACAACTTCCGCCGCTAGCAGAATTATATGTAGTAACCACGCTCAGTAAACTACAGCATACGCAAAATGGTTTACCTACAGCTCTTCAATGGATAGAACCTCAACTGACGTGCAGTAAAATGTCATGATGTCGTTCTCATAATCGTGAACGTAGTACCTTTGATCGATTTCCCAGCTTCGATCTCTCATATCTGTTATTTTAAAGCCCATCATTTGATTCAATGCCCCGCCAAATCCTGAAAGGCTCAAAGAAGAAATCTCATCGAATTTCAGCAAAAGCTTATATCTTTTACTTTGCGCTTTAGATTCCGCTATGAATCCTATTTCTAGGAAAGATACTTCATCATAACGTTTGTTGTAGTCAATATAATAATTAATGCTCACAACTAATTTTAAGTCCTTTTCGCTAAAAATAGGTATTTTCTCAGCGATAAGATGAAAGTTATTTATGAATTCCATCCAACGTTTTCCCTCTAATCATTCCAAAAATGGTAGTTGCATTCCTTCCTCTGTTTGCATAGCAATAAAAAGAATCCCGAGAGGGTTTTTAGCTCTGCTCGGGGAGAAGGTTCTAATAACTTACTAAACCTATAAAAACTGCTGTAATAATCATAATGAGCACCAAACCAATCCAATTATTAAAGATCCTACCTACTACAAAAATACAAGCTATTGAAGCAATGAATAATATAGCGAGATTAACTCCCTTAATTGAAATAATTATAATGAATAAAGTCAAAATAAAGATAGCATAAAAGATCATCTTATAAAGGTTCATTAAAACCAGCCTTTTACAGTATATAACCAAGACCATGACCACGATTTCTTTAGGTTATTTGAAGTATATAACTCAACTTTCGCAGAACGAAAATCGGCTTTAATGCACGATGTAACTGAATTGAAGGCCAGTTCATTATG
>NZ_JCAMRT010000035.1:0-40543 GCF_059821225.1 Paenibacillus sp. sg306046 | reverse complement strand
GATGCTTGGCTTCAATCTGTTTGTCTGCGTCGGATTCATGGATTAAATTCTCCTTTTCCCTGTATCTGTCTGGAAGATGTTAGCCGTGCGTCGGTTTGCCTGCCTTCTCCGCGCGCTTATCCCGCCATTTGGCCAAAATAACAAACAGCGACGGCACAACGATCAGCGTCAAAATGGTCGAAAATAGCAGTCCCGATATAATGGTAGTACCCATGGGACGCCATAGATTGCCGCCCATAATCGTCATCGGCAGCAGCCCGCCGATCGCGGTTGCCGTCGTCAGCATAATCGGCCGGAGCCGCGCCTTGCCCGCCTCGGCGACCGCCTCATACAGCGGCAAGCCCTCTTCACGCGCCTGCTCGATGAATTCGACCAAAATAATTCCGTTTCGTACAACAATCCCGGCCAGACTGACCAGCCCCATCAGAGCCATGAATCCGATCGGCGCGCCCGTCACATACAACCCGATCACGGCACCGCCAACCGCCAAGTAGACCGTGGACAAAATGAGCAGCGGAATCGACAAGGAATAAAATTGCAGCGCCATAATGATATAAATCAGCACCACAACCACAATCGAAAGCTGGCCAATTGAGGCGAACGCCTCATTGCGGTCCTCATTCTCCCCGCCGAAAGCAACCGTGTAGCCGTCAGGCAGCGGATAGGCGTCCAGCTTGAGCTGCAAATCGCGCACGATATCGTCGGCGAGCCGGTCCTGAACAAAGCTGCGCACGGTTATCGTACGGGTTTGGTCGCGGTGATGAATCGACTTGATCATCTCGCTGTTGTGGAGATCGCTCAGCTCGCGAACCGCAATCGTGTTCCCTTTTTGCGTCGGTACCTGGATGCTTTTCATCGTTTCGAGCGGATCGGAATCAAGCTGCCGGGCATACAGCGTCACATCAAGCAATTTTTCCCCCTTCTGCATGGTGGTCACGTTCAGCCCTTCCGTCGCTACCCGCAGCGTGGTGGAAAAATCCTTTTCGGACACGCCGAACAAGCTCAGTTTGCTGCGGTCCGGAGTAAGCTCGACCGTTTGCATGTTTTCGCCGACATCATCCGTTACGCTGACGGTACCGGGAATCGACTTCAGCATTGCCTGGATGTCAGAGGAAATTTGCCGCAGCTCGGGCAGCTCGCTGCCGCTGATTCGCAACGCGATCGGCGCTCCGACCGGAGGTCCCTGCTCCAGCTGGCGCGGCGTAATTTCCACATCGTCCGGGAACTGCTGCTGCAGCTCTTCCCGCCACTGGACGACTGCTTCGCTTGGATGAATCTGCTTCGGATCAATCTTGACGAACAGCTGTCCAAGATTTATTCCCGTCTGCTCCTGCTCGGAATAATAAAACTGCGCTGCGGTTTTTCCGGCATAAGCAGTCACGAAGCGGACGCCGGGCTGCTGCTCCATCCATTCGGCTGCTTTGCGCACCGTATATTCAGTCTCGGCCAGCTGGCGGCTCGACGCCTTCAGCCTGATGTCAACGAGCAGCTCCTCCTTCTCCGCCGGCGGGAAATATTGCACTCCGAGCAGCGGCACCAGGCCGAACGTGCTGGTCGAAATGATCAGCGCCACGAGTCCGGTCAGCAGCGGATGACGCAAAAACCGGTGAATTTGTTTTTCATAAAATGCACTGAGCCGCTGGATCGGCTTCCCCAGCCAACCGGCGATTGCCTCCTGTCCGCCGGTATGAGGCTGCGACGGCTTCGCGCTCGAAGGGGATGGCAGCCGCGCCGCGTCGGCTTTGCCGTCCGGCTGTTGCTTGCTGCGCCGCCGACGCTCCCGGCGTTCCCCGATCCATTGGCGGAAAATCGGGATAATCGTCAGAGACATCAGCATGGAGGCCGCGAGCGTAAACGTAATAACGACCGGCAGCGGACGAATGAAGCTGCCGATATTACCCGTGAGGAAAAACAACGGCAGAAACGCGCCGGCAGTTGCAATGGTCGCCGTCAAAATCGAGATGCCTACCTCTCGGCTGCCCACAAGCGAAGCATTGGCCGGCGAATCTCCAAGCTGCAGCCGCCGTTGGATATTATCGTTTACGACAATCGCGTCATCGACGAGAATGCCAAGCACGATGACAATCGCGACAATCGTAATCTGATTCAAGTCAACGCCCATCATCTTCATCGGGATAAAGCCGACCGTGATGGAAATCGGAATCGCCAAGGCCACGATTAACGCGGTTCCGAAGGCGAGCCCCATCGAACAAACGACGATCACGGCCAGAATACCGATCAGCAGCTCCTTGCCAAGCTCGTTAAACAAATGATCCAGGCTTTCCTTCTGGGTAAACAGCGAGCTCAGCGTCACGTTCGCAGGCAGCTTGGACTGCAGCCCGGCAACCTTCTGGTCGATTCGCTTCTGCAGCGACGGCACATCCGCGCCCTTCTCGGATTTCAGCACCAGATCAAGCGTCGGCTTGCCGTTGTGCAGGATCGTCGCTTCCTTTTTCTTCGACCGCAGCGTCACTTCGCTGACATCGCTCACCTTCAGCTTCATTCCACCCGGCAAGCCAAGCAGCTCAGTGTTGCCAACGTCCTCGGCCGTCTGCCATTCGCCATTCATATTGACGAAATATTTTTTCGCGCCCAGGTCCACAGTGCCGAGCGGCACGCGATCATGGCTCGTTTGCAGCGATTGGGCGACAATGCTCCAGGGCAGCTTGAACGTATCCAGCTTTTTCGTATCGAGAATGACCGCCACTTCCTGATCGGGCAAGCCTGCGATCTCCACACTGCTGACGCCCGGCACCGTAGCCAGCTGCTTCTTCCAATACTCAACCGTCGGCCGCAGCGATTCCAGCTCCTCCGGACGCTCGACGGTGAAGTGTAAAATTTGCGCGGCAATCTTCGCCAGATCATCCTCTACGACCGGCTCCTCAGCCTCGTCAGGCAGCTCGCTGGAAGCGGACTGTACCTTTTGGCGGAGCGTATCCCAGGTGCGGGCGATATCGACGCCGGAATTCAACTCTACCTGAATGACCGACACGTTGGCTGATGAGGTGGAGGTCATGACTGAAATCCCGCTGATCTCCTTGACCGCATCCTCCAGCGGGCGGGTGACGAGCTGCTCGACCTTCTCCGGCGAAGCGCCCGGGTAGATCGTTTTGACGATCGCCATGTTGACTTCGATTTCCGGGTTTTCCCTTTGATTAAGCGTCGTCAAATTCCAAACGCCGAGCGTGACGGCCATCACAAAAAATAACAACGTAATTTTCCGGTATTGCAGCAGCTTGGCAATCATGCAAAATGTCCTCCCGGCGGCTTGCAGCCGATATTCATTTCCATAATGATCTCGGTCAGCAAGTCCAGCCGCTCCAGCCCGCAGCCCTTGCGAATAAACCATTGATAAGCGACCATCTCGACCATCCCGATTGTGGCATACGCATTGGCCTCCAGCTTCTCATCCGAATAACCAACGTAATACTGACGCATAATTTCAGTGACAACCTTGGAAATTTGGCTATAGAAATTTGACGTGATATCCTCAATTTCCCGCGAAGCAAATCCGTGTCGCTTCATGATATTAAGAATCGTTCGATTCTCGTAATAAATCGTCAGCGCTCTGCGGATCAGCAAATCATGCAGCTCATCCTCGTTCAGATCGCTGCTTTCCCACGATTGAGGGGCAATGGAGACGATAATTTCCTCCAGACATTGCTCGGTCACAATGCGGAACAGGTCCTCTTTGCTTTTGAAGTACAGATAGAAGGTACCCTGCGCCATTCCTGCGTCCTTGACAATATGGGAAATTTTCGTGTTATGATAGCCCAGTTCCTCGAACAGCTTCAAGGCGGAAGCTATAATCGTATCCCGTTTATCTAAACTGACCATGTTGATGCTCCTTCCCGGGCTTGACCCGATTTGTATGTAGCAAGCGTCAGCTGTCGCTGAAAAAAGAGCTCTACGAACTCACGCCATTATGACTGATTGATCAGTCATTTCTGTGATAGCCCTAGATTACCACGGCCTGCACCGATTTACAACTACTTTCCCGCAATAAAACCACGAAAACGGTTTCCTCCGGGCTTCCTCTCCGCGATAAACAAATTTCTTGTCCGCCCATCTTCACAAGCTGCCAGATCGTGGTACAATAACAAGGTTGTTTTCAACGATTTCTAGAAATACACGGAGGTCATCCCATTTTGAAGCATGCACCCGCCCAATTAAGGGCCTTTAACTTTTTATATTTCTCCTTGCTGGCGATGTTTATTTCCTTCCTGCCGGTTTACCTCGACGCGCAGGGCCTGCAGCCGACCCAGATCGGCTTTATTATCGGCACAGGCGGCTTTATTACGCTGCTCACCCAGCCTCTGTGGGGCATGATCAGCGATAAGCTCCGGACGATTCGCAGCGTCATGCTGCTGCTGCTTGTCATTGCCAGTGCCGTCGGTTACTTCCTGTACGATGCCAGCAGCTACGGGCTGCTCATTGTGTTTGCGATGCTCCTTTATTTTTTCCTGATGCCGATTGATCCGCTGATCGAAAGCCTGAACTTCTCCATCGCCGAATCATCCCGCGTCAGCTACGGCTCGATCCGCACGTATGGCGCGCTCGGCTATGCCGTCACTGCGCTGCTGACGGGTTATGTGATGTCCTACTTCGGCGCAAACAGTCTGGCTCTGCTGTTTGCCGGCATCGGCCTTGTGAGCTTCGTGATCTGCTGGGTAATGCCGGATGCTCCGGTTGCAGGCAAGCCGGTCACCTGGAACAGCCTGAAGCAGTTTCTGCACAACCGCGAAACACTGCTGTTTCTTCTGCTCGTCTTTATTTGCTCAGTACCGGCGCGGATGAATGACACCTTCCTCGGCGTCTACATTCGCGAGTTGGGCGGGAGCCCAGAGTTGGTCGGACAAGCGTGGTTTTTGGCCGCAGGCAGTGAAATTGCCGTCTTCGCCCTCAGCTTCTGGTGGCTGCGCAAAGGAAAGGAGCTGCTGATCATCACGCTGGCAGCCGGATTTTATTTTCTGCGCTTTTTTATATCCGCCTGGCTGACCGATCCGCATCTGCTCGTCTATGTGCAGCTCCTGCAGCTGCTAACGTTCCCGGTGTTTTATTCGGCCGCCATCCAATATTTATATCGCATCGTACCTGCAGAATGGAGAGCCACGGGCCAGACCGTGCTCGCGCTGCTATTTTTCGGCGTATCGGGCATCCTCGCTTCCTACGCAGGCGGCGCAATCTATGAAGCATTCGGCGGCCATACGTTGTTCCTCGTCATTTCTTCCGCATCGCTTCTGGGCATGCTGTTTGGACTCGTGTTATGCCGTGTGTACCGCAGTAAGCCGGGGAAACTGGAAGCTGACGCATAAGAAAAGCTTCGGGCCGAAGCACCTTCGACGAAGATACATCCGTGTTTTGCGGCTGCTTTTCTTGCGATTATCGAATCCTTCAGCTCTGCTGAAAACTTATACATTCGATAATCTTAAAAAGCTTCAAAACCGGGGCGATCTCTGGTTTTGAAGCTTTTTCGTTCTCATCCGTGCTGCCGAACGCAGCACCCGCCTTACTTCGACGCGTCTTTGGGGGTCATTCTGTACGACGTGGAAGGTCGGGCTTATTTCGACGGCTTCTCATCTGTATGGCTGAATGTAAACGGACATAACGTGCCGGAGCTGAACCAAGCGATAACCGATCAGTTGGCACGAGTTGCGCACTCCACGCTGCTGGGCATAGCGAACATCCCGGCTATCGCGCTTGCCGCGAAGCTGACGCAAATCGCGCCAGCCGGTTTAAGCAAGGTATTCTACTCGGACTCGGGGGCAGCCGGCGTTGAAATCGCAATCAAGATGGCGTTCCAATATTGGCAAAACCGGGGGACTCCTCCAAGCAATCGTTCATAACGATGGGTCAGGCTTACCACGGGGATACACTCGGCGCTGTGAGTGTGGGGGCGATCCCGCTGCATCATGACGTGTTCCGGCCCTTGCTGTTTCCTGCACATATCATCCCCTATCCGTATGCTTATCGCCACGACGGCGGCGCTGCATTGGCGATGGAAGCAACCTTGACCGCTCTGCGCGATTTGCTCGTGACCCGGGGAGATGAAATCGCCGCTCTGATCGTGGAGCCTGTCGTACAAGGAGCAGGGGGCATCATCGTGACGCCTCCCGGCTGCTTGCGTGAGATGGCTGCGTTGTGCCGACAGCATCAAGTGCTGCTCGTCGCGGACGAGGTCGCCACCGGCTTCGGACGAACGGGCTGAATGTTTGCCTGTGAACTGGAGGAAGTTCCACCCGATCTTATGGTCGTCGGGAAAGGCTTGACCGGCGGCTACCTGCCTGTCGCCGCAACCCTTGCAACCGATGAGGTGTACGGGGCGTGATATTTTGCTAGCGTCTGTTATCGACGTGACCGAAGGCCATGCCTCAGCATGAGCCGATTTCGCGGAATCTATATAACCGGAACCGACACGGGTGTAGAGAAAACTGTCGTAACAGCCGCCCTCGCTGCCGCTCAGCAAGCTGCCGGACGCCAGGTCGGCGTCTGTTCGCCGACCTGCTTCGCATCTATGAGATTGCCTATCGTACGCAGGCGGCATCGCTGCGACCTGCGATATGCTGTTCGTTCAGGCGGTCGCCCCGGGGAGCGGACCAGTCCGTAGCTCCATTTCAGCTTCGAGCATGTCCAATCATACAGAAGTTTTTAGTTGTTAACCCCCCGCTGCCGAGCCGCCTCAAACAGCATCACCGTCGCAGCCATCGCCGCATTCAGCGATTCGGCCCGGCCTTGCATCGGAATCTGCACATGCTGCCCGGCCAGCCTGCTTACCTCTGCGGATACGCCCTGGCCCTCATTGCCGATGATAATCCACGTGGCCGGACGCAGATCGCAGTCGTACAGCGGCACTGCGCCCTGCAGGCTTGTCCCGACGACCTGCGCGCCGGACGCAGCCGCTTGCGGCAAGCATTCGGTCAAGTCAGCCGCAATAATCGGCAGATGGAACAGCGAGCCCATTGTGGAGCGCACGGTTTTCGGGTTATACAGGTCTACCGTGCCCTTGCCGAGCACAATGCCGGAAGCTCCCACCGCATCGGCGCTGCGGATAATCGTGCCGAGATTGCCGGGGTCCTGCATGCCGTCGATGGCGATCACCAGCGCCGGACCTGCGTTCACGCCGCTTTGCATCAGATCGGCCAGCCGCCACGGCAGCTTGGGCACAACGGCAAATACCGACTGCGGCGTCAGCGTATCCGTGCATTTGGACAGAACGGACTCCGCGACAGCCACGCACTCGATACCGGCCGAACGCGCTTTGGCCAGCAAAGAAGCGCACTGGCTTTTGCGGTCTGCCGCGTACACAATCGTTTCCGGAGACACGACCTGCGAATCCAGCGCCTCCTCCACCATATGCAGCCCCTCTATAATAAAGCGGCCCGCCTTGTCGCGGCCCTTGCGGCTTTGCAGCTCGGTCCACAGCTTGACGCGCGGATTTTGCGCGGAGCTGATGACCTCCGGCTGCTTTGCGTATTGGTCTTTCACTTTCGCATCCCTCTATTCTTTCGCGATGATGGCTCCATTACTCGGCAAATGTTTTCTCAAAATGCTGCAAATCTTCATTTTTCCCTACGATAACGAGCACGTCGCCCTCCCGAATCAAATCCTCGGCATAAGGCGCAATGTTCATCTGCTCCCCGGTCTTGATGCCCATCACGTTGCAGCCGTATTTGGCCCGAATATCCAACTGCCGCAAGCTGCGCCCGATCATGGGCCGCGACGCCTGGATTTCCACAATGCTGTAATCCTCCGACAGCTCGATATGGTCTATGATGTTGGAGGAGATCAGATGATGCGCCACACGCTGGCCCATATCCCGCTCCGGGTAGATGACTTTATCCGCGCCTATTTTGCGCAGCACCTTGCCGTGCAGCTCGGTTTGCGCCTTCACCACGACCTTCGGCACGCCGATTTCCTTGATCATAATCGTGGTCAAAATGCTGGCCTGAATGTCCTGACCGATCGCTACAACCACCACGTCGAAATTACGCAAACCCAGTGCCCGAATCGCTTCCTCATCGGTTGAATCCGCCTGCACCACATGCGTCACAACCTGGGAAGCTTCTTGAATCCGTTCTTCATTGCTGTCGATTGCCAGTACCTCGAACCCGAGATTGGATAACGTTTTGGCGACGCTGAATCCGAACCGGCCCATGCCGATGACGGCAAATTGCTTCTTCATGCGTTCTCCCCCTTTGACAAGTCTGGATACCGCCTGACACGCGAAACGGCTAATATGCTCCATTATAAATAATCCCGGGAAGCGAAGTCCAACAACTGCGATTCGGCGTTCAGGGCGGACGAACACAGGCAGGCATGATCGGCAGACAAACGGAGCATAGTAAAAGAGGACGTGAACGATGACAAGCAGAAAGGCGGATAAGACGCATGAATCTCAACCTTAGACAAGCCATTGTACAACGCATGCACGATAAAAATGACGGCGAGCTGCTGGACATTGTCCAAGACTCCATCGACGGTGAGGAACGGGTGCTCCCGGGTCTCGGTGTATTATTCGAAATCATCTGGAAGCACAGCGCGGCGGAACAGCAATCGCAGATGATTTCGACATTGAAGGAGCATCTCGCGTAGCTTATCTTATTGGATTTGCGCAGACAGCAGCCGCGGCCATGCCGTTCAAGACAGCAGGCTTGCCTGCTCCAGCCGCCGCTGTCTGCTTTTTCCTTACTTGACCGATTGCCGGATCACAAGGCGAGTGTCCAGCATACTCCCTGCTGCCGCGGCCCCCGTAACGCGTCCGGAGGCTTGTCCTTGCTCATG
This sequence comes from Paenibacillus sp. sg306046, assembly GCF_059821225.1. Lineage (NCBI taxonomy): Bacteria > Bacillati > Bacillota > Bacilli > Caryophanales > Paenibacillaceae > Paenibacillus > Paenibacillus sp. sg306046. The sequence goes on along the minus strand of NZ_JCAMRT010000035.1, from coordinate 31,762 downwards.
TAGCCATCCCAGCACCTTGGCGGCCGCCAGTCGTCCCATTTCATAGAAAGGAACCGCAACTGTCGTTAAAGGAGGGTCCGTCACCCGCGCGGCTTCCGAATCGTCGTATCCGATAATCGAATATTGCTGCCCCGGCCGATACCCCTGCTCGCGCAGCCCCTGAATTAACCCGATCGCCATCCGGTCATTGGAAGCAAATACGGCATCGACCCGCCCGTCGGCGAGGCAGGCGCCTAGCTTCCGCGCAGCCGAAGCACCGCTCTTGCGGCTATAGTTGCCCTCATAATACCAGCCATCCGGCATATCGTCCGACGCCTCTACCTCTGGCCGCAGCAGCCCGGCTTCCTTCAAGGCCTGCTTATACCCCTGCCAGCGGTCACCGCTGTTCGAATATTCCGGCGAACCGTTGAGAAACGCAATACCACGTTTACCTTGCCCGATCAAATACTTGACTGCCTCGTAGCTGCCCTGTACATGATTGGCGTCAACCAAGTGAAAGGATTCGCCCGGATACCGCTGATTCACCAGGCAATATGGATAGCCGAGCTCGTGCAGCTTCCGCAGCTCTGCCCGCTCCTGCGGCGTATCCGTCGCTCCCAGAATCACGCAGCCGTCCACCTTATGAGAACGAAAAAAGCCGCTGTAATCGCTGCCCTCGCCCGGGGAACGAAACATCAGCAGCATATCATAGCCGGAATTTTTGGCCTGCTCCCCGATCCCGCTTAACACCTCTGCAAAATAATAGGTTGAAAATATATGAACCTTAGGCACGTAAGGAAGCACAACGCCGATGTTGCCGCTCCGTCTGCGCGCAAAATTTTGCGCAATCGCATTCGGATGGTAGTTCAGCGCCTTCGCTGCCTCCAGCACCTTCTGGCGGGTTGTTTCCTTCATCGGGCCAACGCCGTTGAATACCCGCGACACGGTCGCTTCAGAGACGCCGGCCAAGGCGGCCACTTCTTTACGGGTTATCATGAGCCTCACCCCCATACGCGCTCATTATCTCCCGCAAAGGGCGTTTATGTCAATACGGCGTTCCACGTTCCGGGAAGAGGCTGGTCATCCGGTAGAAGACGGCCTCTTCCTGCTGAGCGCTGTTATACCCGCTCTCCGATTAACCCGACATGCCTCAAAGCCGTCCGTAAGCCTTCGCATACCGGTACACACGCCGATAAACAGACTTATCCTTCAGCTTTCGGAAAATAAACGGATCGGGGCAAGTATTAACCTCCAGAATCCAGGGGAACAGCTTTTCGTCCATCGCCACATCCAGCCCGACTTCTTTCAGTCCCGGATATCGTCCCTTCAGCTGTTTCGCCACGGACAAGCCAAGCGAGCGCAAGCCGCGCACTATTCGCTTCGTTTTCCGCGACCCGGCATGGCTGCCCAGCAGCTCACCGATCGGCTTGAGTGTGCCGCCGTTATGCACATTGGTGACGGCTTTGCCTTTGGCTGCGACGCGGCCGATGACGCCGGTCGCTTCCCAGCGTTTGGCCGGAGACTGCTGCACCATCACCCGCAGATCGAAGCGACGCCCCTTGTATTTCAATAGATGAATCCCTTTCTGCGCCAAATAGCTCCGCTTCTTCACCAGCTTCATCAAGGAAGCGTACAGCTCGGCATACGTCGCATGCGTCCGGATTTTCGTCCCCGTGTGGCACACGTAACGCTCCCGCTCCCCCTCGTGATGACGCTCCACCTTGATTACGCCGTTGCCGTACGTGCCGCTGTTTGGCTTGACGTACACCATGCCATACGCGCGCAGCATGTCTTGCAGCGAGCTTTGCGTCAGCCGCCGGGTATCGGGGACGTACCGGGCTGTACGGGGATTGGCCAGCAGCACCTTCGTTTTGGCCCATTTGCTCGTAATATGTCGACTATAGGTTCGCTTTCCCATGTCTACCACCTTTCCGATGAGGCGCTTTGAGTCCAAGCCCGAACACAAAGCTGGCGTCACTTGGCCCTATCGCCCTTACTAGGTTATGCCGGGCTAACCCTTGCGGTAAGGGGTAGATGCCCAAACCAAAACGGTTTCAGCACGGCAAGCAGCGAAGGCTTGTACCTTAATAGTGTCTTGTGTCTCGCAGCTCGCCTCCGCCTGCCCGAACGCCTGAGCTGAAGCAACGACAAACAGCCCTTAGCCGGGCTGCTGCAGAACGCGCAGGCCACAGTCAAGGACTGTCGGCGGGGACAACGACGGGTTAAGGCGCTGTCTCCATAAATTTCAAATTCGGATTTTTCTCCATCGACGTCCGCAGCGCATATTCATTTTCGAACAGCGCTACGTAATTGTCCTTCTTATCCTTCACAAGCTGGGAGTTGATGCGAAATTTCCCAGGGTCCACCTCGTCGCCAACCAGCCAGCGCGCGAACTGGTAGGTCATCCGCGACAGCTGCACGTCCACGCCGTATTCCGCCTTCATCCGATGCTCGAATACTTCGAACTGGAGCTGACCGACGACGCCAAGAATCAGATCCTCGAAGCCGATCGTTTTAAATACCTGAATCGTGCCTTCCTCCGTCAGCTGGTCGACGCCCTTCTGGAACTGCTTGTGCTTGAGCGCGTTTTTGACCGACACCTTCGAGAACAGCTCTGGTGAAAAAGTCGGCAGCTCATCGAATTCCAGTCCGCCGATCTGGCTGAGCGTATCACCGATACGGAAGATGCCCGGATCGAACAGACCGATAATGTCGCCGGGAAACGCATCCTCTACGATATCGCGGTCCTGCGCCAGAAATTGCTGCGGCTGCGCCAGCTTGATCTCTTTGCCGACCCGAACATGCTTGACGCTCATCCCGCGCTCGAACTTGCCGGAGCAAATGCGCAGGAAGGCGATCCGGTCGCGATGCGCCGGGTTCATGTTGGCCTGAATTTTAAACACATAGCCCGAGAACTTTTCGTTCAGCGGATCAATTTCACCCTCATTGCTGCGGCGCGGCATCGGCGTCGGCGCAAGCTGCAGAAAATTTTCGAGAAACGTCTGCACGCCGAAATTGTTGATCGCGCTGCCGAAAAATACCGGTGTCAGCTCGCCCGTGCGCACCTTCTCCATATCGAACTCATCGCCCGCCACATCAAGCAGCTCCAGGTCCTGCACCAGCTGATCGTAGAAAAACTCGCCGGCAATTTCCTTCACAATCGGGTCCTCGTAGCCGCTGACCGGCTGCACCTGAATTTCACGGTGATCATCGCCCTGGAACAGCTCGACCTGGGTCAGCTTCCGATCGTACACGCCGCTGAATTGCTTGCCGGAGCCGATCGGCCAGTTCATCGGATACGAACGGATGCCGAGCAGATTTTCCAGCTCCTCCAACAGCTCAAACGGATTGCGGCCCTCGCGATCCATTTTGTTGATAAACGTAAAGATCGGAATTCCGCGCTTGCGGCATACCTGAAACAGCTTCTTCGTCTGCGCCTCGACCCCTTTGGCCGAGTCGATCAGCATCACGGCGCTGTCCGCGGCCGTTAACGTACGATACGTATCTTCACTGAAGTCCTGGTGACCAGGCGTATCGAGAATGTTAACCCGATGGCCTTCATAATCAAACTGCATGACGGAGGACGTTACCGAAATTCCCCGCTGCTTCTCAATCTCCATCCAGTCGCTTGTCGCGTGGCGGCTCGCCTTGCGTCCCTTGACCGTTCCGGCCAGACGAATCGCGCCTCCGAACAGCAGCAGCTTCTCCGTCAATGTTGTTTTCCCCGCATCCGGGTGAGAAATAATCGCAAACGTACGCCGCTTGCTAATCTCTCCCGCTAAAGTGTCGCGATTTCCGGTACTCATGTCGATAATTGTTCCTTCCTTGATCTGAAATAGATTAGCTCAGCGGCACGGACCAGTCAGCTTCACTCAGCCACTTGCGGGTGATAAAATCACGTCCGCGCAGCGTCACCCGATCCGCGAATACTTGAACGTACAGCCCCTGCGCTTTATCCTGGGTGACCGTCTCATACTTCCGGTTCATGACCCGTCCGACGGACGAGTTATGGAAATAATGGAAGCTTTCCTTCACATAATGCTCGATGGTGCCTTGAAAATCCTGATGCGAATGGCCGCAAAATACAAATACGTTTTTGTACGGCTTCACGATTTCGCGGAACCGGATTGCCGGAATAAGCTGATGTGTCTTCCCGTCCCGTCCTGCAGGCGGCAGCGGCTGATGCGTCATAATAAACACCGGCCGGTTATCCTTGCGGGCCGCCAGCTGCTCCTCCAGCCAGGCGAGCTGCTCGCCGGAGTACCAGGCGCCTTCGCCGACGTCAGGCCTTTCCTGCACGTACGCCTCCTGGGAAAGCAAGATGAGCTGATGCCCCTTCACCCGCGCAGCCTGATACGGCTTGGTCAGGCCGAAAAACTGCTGGAACCGCTCGCGCGACTGCCAATCCGTCTTGCCGTTCGGCATCGTATCCTGCTTGAACCGTCCTTGCCTGTCGATCCAGATATCGTAATAATCGTGGTTGCCCATATTCGCATAAACCGGCGGCAGCTCGTAGCCATTCATCAGATTACGCAGCTCCTTGTAATCCTGATCACGCCCGTACTCCGTCAAATCACCGGTGAACAGCAGCGCCTCGACCGGCGAAGCGAATTCGCTCAAGTCGTCGAAAGCCGCCTTCACCCGCCGAATCGTGTCCGGATCATCGCGGGAAATGTGCAGATCGCTCAAGATGAGGAAGGACATCAGCGGAGCAGCCGCCCCCTCCTCGCGCTGCGGCTCTGCCCCGGAGCCGGTCAAGCCGTCCGTGCCGGAGCCTTTGGCCGCCCTCTGGGTGCTGACCGACTTCTCCAGCAGCTTCACCAGTCCAAACAAAGCAGCTCCGATCCATACGAACAACCAGATCAGCCAACCGAGAAACTTGCGTCTGGACACATGTGCTCCCCCTTATTGCCTTAACGCTTACTCTTCATCATAGCATATTTACGGAAGTGAAAAAAAGCAAAAAGAAAACCTCGATCGAGGCCGTTCAAGGATGAAAAAAGAGACGGTTCAGGCCCAAGCCCTCCACCGTCTCTCTGTTTCATTCGGAGCTACCCACAGCCGACTAAGGCTTTAGCGCTGGGTGAACTCCCAGGCAACCTCGCCCTCGTCCTGGCCGTTAACCGGCCACCAGCGGAAGCCGTCCTCTTCGATGATCTGCTGCGACTTCTCCGGCCCCCATGTGCCTGCCGGATACGTCTGCAGGTCGTCCGCAGCCGGGTGCTCCCGCCAAGCGGACGCAATCTGGTCCACATACTTCCAAGCCAAGGCCACTTCGTCCCAACGGGTGAAGTACGTCGAATCGCCGCGGGCGGCGTCGTACAGCAGCCGCTCGTACGCTTCAGGCGTATTCAGACCAACCTGGCAGCTCTGGCAGAAATCCATCGCGACCGGCACGATTGACCCTTCCGAGCCCGGCTGCTTCGCGTTGATTTTGAAGTAAATGCCCTCCATCGGATTGACGCGGAATACGAGCAGGTTCGGCTCCAGCTTGTGCTTGCGGGCCAAGTAGACGTTGTTTGGCACATTTTTGAACTCCACGACGACCTCGGTCGTCTTCACGGGCAGCCGCTTGCCGGTTCGGATATAAAACGGCACGCCCGCCCAGCGGAAGTTGTCGACAAACACACGCGCGGCGAAAAACGTTTCCGTATTGGACACGGGATTCACCTTGTCCTCCTGACGGTAGCCGGGAACCTCGCGGCCCTTCATCAGGCCGGACGAATATTGCCCGCGCACCGTATTCTCCAGCACATCCGCCGCGCTCTCGAAGCCGCGCAGGCTGCGCAGCACCTTGACCTTCTCGTCGCGGATGCTTTCCGGATGCATCCGGCTCGGCGCTTCCATCGCCATAATAGCGAGCATCTGCAGCATATGATTTTGCGTCATGTCGCGCAGCGCGCCGGAGCGGTCGTAATAGCCGCCGCGCTCCTCTACGCCGACCGTTTCGCTCAGCGTAATCTGAATGTTCGCGATATATTTATTGTTCCACAGCGGCTCGAAGAACGCGTTCGCGAACCGCACCACGTTAATATTTTGCACCATTTCCTTGCCCAGATAGTGGTCGATCCGGTAAATGTCCTCCTCATCGAACACCTGGCGAATTTCGGCATTCAGCTTCTCAGCCGATTTCAGATCGTAGCCGAACGGCTTCTCGATCACCAGCCGATGCCAGCCGCTCGTCTCCTGCAGTCCGCCCGCCCTCAAATTATGCGACACGCTGCCGAACAGCTCCGGCGACAACGCAAGGTAAGACAGCCGGTTGCCTCCGACGTCAAATTTCGCGTCCAGCTTGTTAGTCAAGCTCGCCAGCTCTCGGAAGCCTTCCACATTGTTGATATCCAGCGACATGTATTCGAAATGCTCGGCGAAGGATTCCCACTGCTCATCCTTGGTTACATTGTAACGCGCGAACTCTTTAATGGACTCCAGCACATCTGCGCGGAACTCCTCATTCGTGCGAGCACGGCGTGCAAGCCCGATTACAGCAAATTTGTCCCCGAGCTTACGCTCCCGATACAAACTATAAAAAGCTGGAAACAATTTGCGTCTAGCCAAATCACCCGTTGCTCCGAAAATCAAAAACACAGCATTCGTCATGGTTTCCCTCATTCTTTCTATTGTGGTATGGGATGTTCAAAAAGGAGTAGCACCTATCCTGCTATTCCTCTTAGCATACTCAATATGAGAACTGTTTTCAATACTCTGTCGTAATCAATGGGGCGCCAATTGTTAATCGGCGGCTATCTGTGCCCGAAATTTTGTGGATCGCGGCCTGTATATGCACCGGCCGGCCGCCGCTCAGCACTGAGCCGCTCAGCGCTGCGGAACGGTAGGAGCGGCTGATTGTCCCCGCATCCTCATACGCCTCCAGCTCATCGGCGTCCAGCACCTGCAGCGCCCGGTCCAGCGTCGCAGACGCCGACACCGTCGCCGACTGCCCGGCCTCGGCGGCCAGCGCCCCCTGGACGTTCACATTCCATGTGCCCGTCCACGCTGCGCCCGCCAGCGCCGTATCTAGGCGCTGCTGAAGTGCTGCGGCCTGTTCGCCGGCGCTCACAGGCCAAGCCGCGCACTCCACGCGTACAATCGCGTAGGAGGCTTCCTCCGTCAGCGCTGTCAGCAGCAGCGCTTGGGTACAGCCGTCCGCCAGCTGCTCCTGGCGGTACACCGGCCGCCCCTGCTGCTCCGTCAGCGCAGCGAGCGGCTCCAGCCCCAGCCGCGCGCTCCAGGCGCGGCCCAGCTCCAGCAGCTCCGCCTCCGTGGAGGCCGGGGCGGCTCCAGCTTTTTTCAGCGTCAGCTTGACGTCCGCGTCCGCTCCAAATGCCTCTGCGGCCGCCTGCAGCAGCAGACGCGTGTCGGCATAAGCCGCCGTCTCCAGCTTCGCAGGCGCGCCTGCGAAGACGCCTCCCGACTGCTCCTGCACCAGTGCCAGGGCGCCAAGCGCCACGCAAGCGAACAACCCCCACACCCAACCGTTTCGCATCGCCATGTCACCCTCTCGTTAGCCTGCCGCCGAATCTAGCAATCTAGCACTAGTATGGTCCGGCCTGCCAGAGCTTATACAGGCGAAGCAAAAATAGGCGCCGGGCGGGTCAGTCGCCCAGTGCGACAGGGCGCCGGGCGCATAAACTGACAGCGTAGGCATAAAACCATGCGAAACGAAAGGTGTGTTCGGCATGCAACGCATTCATCCCATCTGTGAAGCAGAGTGCAAGGCCCACTACGGCAAGCCTGTACTGATCATCCTGCAGGATGGCAGCGAGGTGTACGGCACGTTGTCCCGAATCGAGAACGACAAGCTGATACTCGGCTCGGAGGAGGCAGGCGGCGACGGCGTAGCGCTGTCAGGGTCTTCAGCCAAAGCCAGGACGAAAACGGCCAACGCCCGGAAAAAACGGCTAGTCCGCTCCGGCAAAGCCGCGAAACGCCAAAGCAAAGCTTGGACGGAGCAGGCTCAAACATCGGCATTTCCTTACGGGCCTTACCCGCATCCGTTTTTCCCCGGTAGGGGTGCGTTTATTCTCGATCTGGCGCTGATCGCGCTGCTGTTTGTCCTGATTTGAGCGGGCAGCCAGCGAATAAAGCCACCGGTTCCCGCAAGCGGCGGGAGCCGGTGGCTATGTCTTGCAGCCGGTCGCAGACCGTCATGCGCCCGAACGGGTGTGGTCCAGCTTTTTCACCAGCAAATAACAGCGAATGCCCGGATCATAATAAATCGGCATGTAGCCCAGCCGTTCATAAAATAGCCTTGCGCGTTCATTCGTTTCATCGACCCACAACACGACCTCCGGCAGCTTGAGCAGCCAGGCTTTCCGTTCAGCGAGCTGCATAAACCGTCTGCCCAGCCCTTGCCCCTGGCGCCGCGGGTGGACGGCCAGCAGCTCCACGGTCAGCCGCTCGCGGTCCATACGCAGGGCGACAAATCCAACCGCCTGTCGCCCGGCCGCCAGCTCGACATAGGTTGTACAGCCGCGAAGACGCTGGCGCAGCTCAGATCGGGTAACCCGCAGACCAGGCATCGTCTCCCGCGCAAAGGGCAGCAGCTCCTTCTCGACAAGCTCGTAGATTACACCGTCGTCACGTCTCGGCACACGTTTGCGGAGCATGGTCATCCCGCCTTTCAGACGGCCCGGTGCCTGACCGGCAGGGCGGCGGGCCTTTCCTCCAGCGTATGTGAGGGCAAGCGGAAACGTTAATCCAGATGCCCGCTACTTGCGATACTTTTTACTGACAAACATCAGAAACCCTATACAGGTAATCAGCACAGCCGCAATCACGATCATATGCACCCAATTCATAATCACCAGGCTCCTTTGGTACTCAAAAGTAATAGTTAATGTTACTTCAAGCCGTTGAAGCTTGTCAATTTCCCGCTGTTTGCTGGTTCAAACTTCGTTTACGCCCGGCCTGCCATGGGTTATAATAGAAGAAAGCGATTTTTCGGAGCCATTCACCGGAAAGGGGAGAATGAACATGATCGCATCGGTCGGCAATGTATTCAATACCTATCGAACCCACGCGGAGTGGGTTGCCTTTGACCGGACCCAGCAGGCCAGATCCGGTCCCGTGTCGCGGATTACCCGGGCCGTATTTCCCGATGCAACGATGGCGGGCTATCGGTTTGACCAGTTCGCCAAGCAAGCGGCAACCAACTTGGCGAACGTCGCCGCCAAAAATGAACAGGCGAAACAAACCGCCGAAGCGGTACGCTTGGCGGCCGGAGACAAGCCGGAAGCTTCCGTGCAAGCTGCCGAGCAGCTCGCGCGCAGCTACAATGAAGTTGTCTCCGCGCTAAGCGACGGCGGGGCGATGTTCCGCCCGACCGCCCGCAAATTTTCCGACAAGGTGCCGTTCGAGCAGCTGGAGGAGCTGGGGCTGGAACGACAGGCGGACGGCACGCTGCTGGTGGACAAGTCCAAGCTGGCCGCTCAAGCGTCCAAGCTGCCCGAGGAAACTGCGCGGACACTGTCCAGCTTTGCCGCTCAGCTGGCGGAGTCGTCCCGGAGCATGCAGACGGTGCCTGCCGCACGCCTGCTTAATCCGCAGGGCAGCTCCCTCTACGCGATGAGCAGCTACACCGCCAGCCCGCAAGGCGGGCTGCAAACGTACCTGCCCGCACCAATGATCGGAACGCTGCTGGATACTTATCTGTAGCAGGCTGGGACGCCAGAACAAGAGACCGTCTGCTTCCCTGACGTCTTCGCGATGAGCGCCCCTTACCGCACAAATCATGCTTGGACAGAAAAGCGACCCTCCCCTTTGCGGACCGGTCGCTTTTTGAATTCAGCCTTCACGCCTTCTGCTTCATCCGTACAAGCAGCGCATGACGCATCGTCACCTTCCGTACCCGCTCACCTTGATCCGGCTCCGGCAGCCCGAAGAAGTCCTCCGAATGATACAATTCAAGCAGCGCATGCTGAGCAGCCGCCTGGGCAGCACGCTCATGCTGCAGCAAGTAATGTGCGATCTGATAGCTGATCTCCTCGCAGCGCTTCAGGACAACGGTTTTTTCGTAGAACGGCCGCTCCTTGTTTTTCCCCTGCCGCTCCTGCTCCGGCTCCGGGATCATCACACCTCGCATCGTACACCCTCTTTTCCTGCTTGGACCGGCAGCCGGTCCGATTTCACGATTTGTGGCCAACAATGAATAGACGAACGAACCGCCCGAAATCACTCACTTTTTGCCAAAGTTTTTTCGCCCGCCGCCTGCCTTGCCCTTACAGCTACGAATTTACGGCTTCAACCTGCCCGCTCACTCGGCATAAATGCACAAAAAAGCAGGCTCTCCTTAATCCGGAAGAACCTGCTCTTTTAACCGCTAAAAGACCCTTTATACGCCGCCGGGTCACAAGGTAGCCTTGATCCGTACTGCCGCCAGCGAGGCAGCGGCGTGCAGCGCGCTATCCAAGCGCACGCTCGCCTCAGCCTACCTGTTGCAGCCCCGCTTATGCCTCGGCACAGGTCAGGCTTTTGCCCGGACCGCCTACAGCTTGTCCTCGCCTGTGCTTTGGAACAGCTCGATGATTTCCCCGTCCGGTCCCTTGAAGAAGGAGATCCGCACCGGAATCCCGTTCAGCTCCACGCTCTTCGGCTCGACCGTCACTTCCGCACCGGCTGCCCGTGCGCGCTCCGTGACACCGTCAACATCCTCCGTACGCAAAGCCAGATGCAGGAAAGCGCCCTCCGGCTTCGGCCCCTCGGTCCCGCCGGCAAACACTTCCAAATAATTGCCGTCGCCCGTATCCAGCATGATCGCGCGCCCGTCGCCTTCTCCCCATTGATGCCGCGTTGTAAAGCCAAGCACCTCGGTGTAAAACCGCACAGTCGCCTCAAAATCAAATACCCGGATTGCGACGTGATGGAAGCCGCCGCCCTTCAGTACAGCATTGCTCATTGTCCAGACACCTGCCTTCGTCAAGGTTGACATCCACCCTAGTATAGCTCGGATCAGACAGATGCTCAACTGGTCCGGCAGCAATCGTCTGACTGATGCAAGCTCAGGTTATCCATTTCTGCCCCCAGGCTTCAATCCCCTTCAAAATCGGCTCCAGCGCCCGGCCTTTGTCCGTCAAGGAGTATTCGATGCGCACCGGCATCTCCGGGTACACATCACGCTGGACAATTCCCTCATGCTCCAGATCCTTCAGCCGCTCCGACAGCAGTCTTCCGCTGATTGGAAGCGCCGTTTCGATCGCACAGAAACGCTGCGGACCGTCCAGCAGCTGATACATAATCAAAATCGCCCAACGCTTGCTTATAATTTGTGTCGCCTTCTCCATTCGCGGACATAACGTCGATGGATTCATTTTGCATCACCTCGCTTAGTCGCTCCTGGTACTAGTATAACCGAAATCCACTAATTATTATATAGTTTGTATTAATAAATTAGTTGCTTTTAGTTACTTGACGGAAAACCATTATTATCATATACTAACTTACATAAAGTAACTTAATGACGAAAACGTCTACATGCCCTTGCAGCTACGGGCTTGCACCTTAATCATCAGGAGGAACAGATCATGATACCATCTCTTTTTTTGGCGCATGGATCGCCTATGCTCGCTTTGCAGCAAACCGGCTATACCGATTTTTTACAGCAGCTTGGACAACAGATTCAACCCCGGGCCATCGTTATTTTCACGGCGCACTGGGAAGCGCAGACAACAACAATCTCCGCTTCTGACGGCACATACGACACTATCTATGACTTCGGCGGCTTTCCTGACGAGCTGTACAGGCTGACGTACCCGGCCTCTGGCTCCTCGGAGGTCGCCGGACAGGTCAAGCAGCTGCTGGAAGCACAGGGCATCCCCGTCCAGCTCGATGACCAGCGCGGACTTGATCACGGCTCGTGGACGCTGTTGTACCGGATGTACCCGCAGGCCGACATTCCAGTCATTCAAATTTCCGTGAACCCGTATTTGCCCCCTGCGGAGCAATATGCGATCGGGAAGGCGCTCCGCGGACTTGGCGAGCAGGACATTCTTGTCATCGGCAGCGGCGTCACCGTGCACAACCTGCGGATGGTCAACTGGAGCCAGGAAGCACCTGAGCCGTGGGCCGTTGCCTTTGATGACTGGCTAATCAGTCAGTTGGCGCTTGCTGATGTCGATGCTTTGTTTGATTACGCTCAAGCCGCGCCGCATGCACGGGCAGCCGTCCCTCGTCCTGAGCATTTCGTGCCGTTTTTTATCGCACTTGGCGCAGGCGAACCGGGCCGCACACCGGAGACCATTCACCGCAGCTATGAGTTTGGGACGCTGAGCTATGCCTGTTTTCAATTTTAACCTATACCTAGAGGAGTGAACTCAAAGATGTTGAAACCGAATGTACATGTAGGGCTGCTGCTATTCCGCGTTATTCTTGGTCTGACCTTTGCCATCCATGGCTACCAGAAATTTTCCGGAGGCATCGAGCAAGTATCCGGGTGGTTCCAGAGCATGCAATTGCCCGGCTTTACCGCGTATCTGGTCGCAGTCATCGAGCTTGTCGGCGGTATTGCCGTCATATTGGGACTCGGCACCCGGTTTATTTCCGCGCTGTTCGCCTGCATCATGGCCGTTGCGATTCTCAAAGTAAAGCTGGCCGCCGGCTTTACAGGCAGCGAGCAAGCCGCCGGCTACGAGCTGGAGCTTGTCCTGCTCGTCATTTCAATTGGCCTTGCCTTCGCAGGCAGCTCGCTGCTGGCTGTAGAGCGTCTGTTCCTTGGCGCCAGCGAAGAGGAAACGCACGAGAGCGGCTCCAGCGCCGCTTAACGATCACGCAAGGCTGACCGCTCATCCAAAGATAGCCACAGCACAGACGCACGCGCAAGGCGCTGCAAAGCCCCGACAGTCCGCTCGAAATATCAGAGCCGGTCTGCCGGGGCTTTTCTCTTATCCTTTGGACCACGCAGCGCGGGGCTTTCCCCTTGCTTCCCTGCGCCTGATTACTCAACAAGTCCTTTTTTGTACGCATAAATCGCCGCCTGCGTGCGGTCCTCAACGCCCAGCTTCGCCAAAATATTGGTCACATGAAATTTGACTGTCTTCACGCCGATAAACAGATCGTCCGCGACGTCCTGGTTGGACTTGCCTGACGCAATCAGCCGCAGCACCTCCATCTCGCGTTCAGTCAGCTCCTCATGCGGCATAGCCGCCTGCTTCGGCTGGCGGAAGCGATTCATCAGCTTGGAGGCTACCTGCGACTCCAGTACGGATTGGCCTTTGACCGCAGAACGGATCGCTTGGGCGATTTCCGCGGCACGCGATGTTTTCAGCAAATAGCTGAACGCCCCCGCTTCAATGACCGGATATATTTTCTCATCGTCAATGAAGCTGGTCAGGACAATGACCTTGCAGTCCGGGTGCTGCTCCAGCAGCCGCCGCGTCGTTTCAATGCCGTCCATGCCCTCCATCACCAGATCCATCAGCACGACATCCGGCCGATACTCCAGCGCCAGCCTGATGCCCTCCTGTCCGCCGCTCGCTTCGCCGACAACCTCAATATCCTCCTCAGTGCCAAGCACCGCAGCAAGCCCGATTCGCACCATCTCGTGATCGTCGACAAGCAGCACCTTAATCGTCATCTCTTCCATGATGGGCCCCTCCTTCCGCAACAATCGGAATTCTGATCTCAATCCGCGTCCCCTTGCCAGGCGCTGTAATCAGATTCATAGATCCGCCAATCTCATTCACGCGCTCATGCATCGTTACTATACCATATGAAGCCTGCTTTCGGATGTCCAGATCAAATCCGACTCCGTCATCGCGAATAAGCAGCTTGACCGCATCCGGCGCAGGCCGCGTCAGCTTAACCTCCAGCTTGGAGGCCTTGGAATGCCGCAGCGCATTGGACATCGCTTCCTGCGCGATCCGGAATAAATGATCCTCGATACCGCGCGGCAGATGCACATCCGATGCGAATCCCCAGTCGATCTGCATCGGCACCTTGGCCGACAGCTCCTGCAGCAGCTCGCCCAGCCCTTCCGCCAAGTGCTTGCCCTCCAGATGCACCGGACGCAGATGCAACAGCAGCGCCCGCATCTCCGACTGGGCGACCGAGGCCATTTCCTCGATCAAAAAAATTTGCCGCTGCGCCTTCTCAAAGTCTCGATCCAGCGTACGCCCGACTGCCGTCGCCGTCATCGAAATCGCAAACAGCTGCTGGCTGACTGCATCATGCAGCTCCCGCGCCAGCCGCTGCCGCTCCTCGACAATCGCCGAATATTTGGCGCGCTGGGCCAGCTGGGCGTTGTTGCTTGACAGCCGCTGCAGCGAGGATACCTGCTCCTCCCACTTCTTCGTGATCTGGTTCAGCTGCTCGCCGAGCCGGCCAATCTCGTCTTCACCCAGCGGCGGCACGGAGCGGCTCAAGTTGCCCTTCTCCAGCGAAAGCATCACCTCGCGCAGCAGCTCCAGCCGGCGTTTGGTCCGATTGGCCGACCACAGGCCGTACGAAGCGCCGATCGCCACCGAAATGCCGATCAGCGTCAAGCTCATGCTTACTCCTTCCTGCCATGATTGGAACGGTCTGAAGTAGCCATTTGCCTGGAGGAAATACATGATAACAGCAAACAAAACAAGGCTGAGCCCCATGGACTCCGCCATACTTCGCCATATCATATTGGTTAGACGTTTTTCATGTCCGTCCATATCCTGGCCTCCAGCACTATACGAATTTAATATCAATATCTGCCACCATATACGAAATTTCCAGCTTCACCTGACGGTCCGCCGTCCAGTAGTTTGGCGATTGCCACACGAGCTTGTTCAGCACTCCGGCCTCTTTATCGTAGCCGATGCTCGTTTGGCCGAACAGCACAGAAGTCGTAATGGACAGCCCCACATCGTCCGGCACGATCACGTCGATATCGCCAATGACGCCCTGCAGGATAATCGTCGTTTCCTTATGTTCGTGAATCGCGTAGGTCAAGTCCATATGCATCTCGCCAAGCACGTTCCAGATCGACATATTTCGCAAAATCCACGGCTCGCGCCCCCAGCGGATGCTGTCGATCATACTTTGCTTGCGGTAATGCTGGTCGTCGCGATGCAGCTTACGTGATTTATTGTAGTAGAAGCCCAGCGATATGAAAATGATAGCGATGACGAGCGCCAAATTCCCGCCCAGCAGCAGCAGCAAGCCGATCAGCATCAGCACGTACCCTTTGCGCCCGGAGTCTCCGCGGGCTTTGTGCACGCCAAACACAATCAGGAAGAGGGCGACGATCGTCATAAAGCTCAGATGATCGTTTGCCAATAAAAATATCCCGGCGCCAATCAACATCAATGCAATGTTGCGGTTCCGTTTACTGCTCATGCTGCCGCCCCCTTCCATACGCAATTCCCCGGCTGATGCCAAAAGCCACAGCGGCTCATACAGGGCCCCCATGGCTTTTGGCCTTACCTAGCATATCACAACTGCCCGCTTCGCTCCAATGACTGTTTTATTGCTCGGAGGAAATCTTTTCTTTTAGCAGATTCAGCTGCTCATCCAGCTTTTGCTGTTTGACCGGGTCGGTGGAGCCGACTGGGCTTGCGCTATAAGCCGAGCCGCCATAGGAGGCTGAACCGACGTATGGCTTACGGGCAATTTCCGCCTCTACCTCCAGCGTGATGATTTTCTCTTCCATGCGGCGGAAGCCTTTCACGGCATTGCCGCCCTCGATCACATTGGTTGCCGTCACTTCAGCCATTTGCTTTTTGGCCTTGGCCAGCTGGGCCCGTGTAATCAGCTCGCTGCGCTTGTTGCGCATCTGGTAGAAGGAATCCTTCATCTCATGCAGCTGGGCGACCAGCTCAGCCGCTTGCGCCTTGGCCTGCTCATGCATGTCTGTGTACTCGATGATTTTGCCGTCATGATACAGCTTTTGCTCCAGCGCCTGACGGGCTGTTGCCTCCTGGTCAAGCTTCAGCGCTTCCTTCGCTTTCGCTTCGGCCTGAGCCGCCAGACGAACGGATTCATCCAGACGTTCCTTGAGCTTGCGCTCACTGGCGATTTGACGCGCAACCGTCACTTCAGCCTGGGCAATTTCTTGTTCCATATCGCGAATATATTGATTGAGCATGATAATCGGGTCTTCCACTTTGTCCAAAATCTCATGCAGCGACGCCTTCGTCATATCCTTGATTCTCGAAAATACTCCCATGATTAAATCGCTCCTTTAGGCGGTTGGTTTTGTTGGTTCGCTTGCGCCTGTGCCTGCTGCTTCTCATACTTGGCCACCTTGGCCCGCAGCTCTTCGATTTCCTTCCACATTGCTTTTTTCTCGATATCCTTCATCATGTCGTCCAGATGGTCGCCTGTTGGATCGGAAGCGTTCGCCGTATGCGCATAGCCGCCTCCGCCCTGGTTCGTCGGCCGCGAGCCTGTCGCGTAGCCAGTGTCATAACGCTCGTAGCCATGCGCTGCTTCCGATTCGGTGTTCCAGCCGTATTTTCTGGCTTTGCGATAGTACCGCTCGGCGCGTCTCCAATCCTTCCAGCTGTTGAATTGATGGCTGCCTCCGCCATAAGGACCTGCGCCGCCGCGGTCATACGGTCCGCCTGTGTAGGGCTCGCTCGGAATGACCAAAGCGGCCAGCACATAGATCCCAAGGACGACTCCGGAGGTGAAGAAGGCCAGGAGCACAACGATTACCCGCAGCAACGTTGCATCCATCCCCATCACGTCAGCCAGACCGCCGCACAAGCCGGTTAATTTACGATCGGTTCGGGAACGGTAAAGTTTCGTCATGGCCGATTCCAGCCTTCCTGCTTCAGCTTGTTGCGGAGCTTGTCGAGCTCCTGGTCTACCGCCTGTGAAGCGGCTCCGCTCACGGCATGCCACGCCTCACGGACATGACCGCGTACTTCCCGCAATGTTCTTGCCGTCATCTCCATATCGGAGACCCGCTCATCCAGCCGGTCGAACAGCCGCGGCGACGGTCCCGAGCCCATCCCGCGCAGCCGCTCATTCATCCGCTGCTGCAGCCGGACCGACTCCAGTCTCGCGATGTAGTAGCTGCGCTTCGAAGCAATTTCATCGAAGTCCGCTTTCAGCTGCCGCACCTGCTCCTCCAGCTCCTCGATGCCGAGCTTGCTTTGCTCATACAGCTCCTTGTACTGCTTGGCTTTCTCTTCCTGCGCCATTTTCTCCTGCAGAGCGATGCGGGCTACGCCGTCCTCGCCTGCCCTCAGCGCCATCGACGCCTGATGCTCACGACGCTCCTGCAGCTGCTCGGCCGTCTTGTATTGATGACGCAGCGACGCAGCGTGGCTCAAGCATTGCTGCAGCAGCCTTTCGGAATCGCGGATTTGCTCCGCCTGCGCATCTAAGTATTTGTCGATCAATCGAACCGGATCTTCCGAGTTTTCCAGCATTTCATTGAAGTGTGCGACGGTAATATCGCGAAATCGTTTGCCTAGACTCATATCGGACTCAACCACCTTTTCGTTCAAAATATCAAGATACGCTTAGTAAACTGACTTTTTACGGATAAGCGAAACGCCGTACCAGATCAAGCCGACCGCGAGCAACAACCCGAGTACGCCGGAAAGCTTACCCAGCAAAATCAGACCGCCGATCACGATCAACAGCGTGCCGATAATCGTTTTCCCGTTTCTCAAGCCGAGAAACCCGAAGCCGACCATCGCGATCGGGAACAAATAGCTCATAAGATGGTGACCGATGTGCAGATCAAACTTGTTCAGCAGAATCAGCGTACCGAAGAGGATCATCACCAATGCGATACCCGTGTGCTTGTTCATTCTCATGTGATTCGTTTCACCGCCTCTCGTGTTTGCTCTCTTGCCTATGTCCTTATTCTAGATAAAAACCGGCTTCGCCAAAACGAACCTGCGGCGGGTTCTGCAGCTCGACTAAAGTCCAGTACCTGCCCGGACATCTTAACCCGGCCTACCGTTCCTTGAACGCGCCGCCCTTTTGCGACACGGCAAACACCCCTGACGCCAAGGAAAAGCGCCAAGGGTTGAACAAAAAATCCATGGATACAAACGGAGTGCTGCATCGCCGATAAGGTCTGAATGGAGCAGGCCGCCCGCAAGAGGCTCCAGCTTTCAGACCGTGACAAACTGACTATTTTTCAGAAATCAGACACCACGGCCAGAGTGAAAATCTCCCTTGTATTCCTTCAAAATAATTCTGTATACCCTTTACAATCTAAAATTTCCCGGACTATACATCCGTACAAGCGTCTTTGGACCAATAATTCGATAAGTCCCCAACCGGGATTTGTCAAGTTTTACCGCTAAGTTTCAACAAAAACGTATGCTATTATAGCTCTTAAGCGCGGAATATTATGGATATCCATTTCTTCCAGCCCCAATCCGGCTGCACGCCAACCGTCAGGAGGTTCAGGATTCATGAAAAAACAACTGCTTTTCATCCTGCTGAGCTCTCTCGTATCTGCTGCCGCACTCCCGCTTTCCGTCGCTGCATCTGAGGCCAAGGCCCCCCGGTTTAAAGTCGTACAAAGCGTTAATTTCCGGGAGCTGCCGTCCACGCAAAGCGACAAGCTTCGTCTGCTGAAGACCGGCGAACTGCTTGATCTGATCCGCGTGCATAACAGCAGCTGGCTGTTTGTTCGCGACAGTTCCGGACAAGCCGGCTACGTCTCCTCATCATCGACCTATGTGGAGGAAGTTCCCGCACTCCCGCCTGTGCCGGAAGCAACCGTCATCGACACGGTTTCCTTCCGCAGCGGGCCTTCAACCGACAGCTCGCGCATCCGTCTGCTGCAGGAGGGCGAGAAGGTGCGCATCCTGGAGAAGGTAAACAGCTACTGGTATCGCGTGATGGATGCCAATCGGACTGTTGGCTTCGTCAGCTCCAGCGCCCGTTATATCGAGCTGGACGATCAGACACAGCCCGCTCCCGAGGAAGAACCGGAGGAAGCGCTGTTCCAGTCCCCGCCTAACGGGGTCATTACCGCCTCTGTGTCATTCCGAACCGGGCCGGGTACCGATGCTTCACGGATTCGCTTTTTGCCAGCGGGCGAGCCGGTACTCATCCTGAACAAATACAACGACTACTGGTACCAGATCGAGGACCAGAATGGCGTCATCGGATACATAAGCACAAGCTCCACTTACATAAGTACAACCTTTATAGAGCCTTACAAAAAACTGAAGCCAGCCGTCGCCACCGAGCAGGTCATTCAGGCCGGCATGCGTTACCTCGGCGTTCCTTATGAATTCGGCTCCAGCCGTTATGATATCAGCACCTTCGACTGCTCGGACTTCGTTCGTCAAGCGTTTCTCGACGGCATCGGCCAGCTGCTTCCCGGCGACTCCCGCACCCAAGCGGCTTACGTGAAGGCGGTCGGCAAAACCTCCACTGACTGGCGGCAGCTTCGGCGAGGCGATCTGATGTTTTTCATGTCCTATCAAGGCTCCAAGGCATCCGACTACAGCGGAATTGACAAGTCGGCGGCCAAGGTCACTCATGTCGGCATCTATTTGGGCAACGGCCAGATTCTGCATACGTACTCCCCGGAGTCCGGCGGTGTGCGGATTGACTCCATCAGCGGCAAAGCCTGGGAGCATCGTTTTCTATTCGGAGGCAGCTCCTATTAAGGAAAGCTGCTTCGGAGTCTAGCGCTTTCGACGAACTTTCTTCTCGCTAACCGGGCCATCGTCCAGACCATCGCCGTTTGCCGTTCATATGGTATACCAAGTCTTCTGAGGGGGGGATATCACATGAGCGAAGTCGGCGGTCTGCACACATCGACGGGCGTCATTTTGGTGTTGTTTATCTTGCTTGTTATCATTACTCGCACTTTCGTCATCTAATCCTCTCATACGAGACAAGGACCCCCCGGTCAAAGCTGCAGCAGCTTGACCGGGGGTTTGATCGTTGCCGAGCACTTCAGGCTAGCCGCCGATTTGCGACATCCGGCGTTCCGTTGGCGTATGGCTGAAGTTTTCCTGCTGAAGCGCCTTCACCATCTCGTGGCTTTCCGGCTTCACATCAAGCGCCCGAAAAAACAGCTCCGCAAGCTTCCTGTCATCGCCGACCGCCTTGCGGACATTAAATTCATCCGACCAATACAGGCAAGGCTTGATATTGCCATCTGCCGTCAGCCGCAGCCGATTGCAGGTTTCGCAGAAATGGTCGCTCACCGGATGGATCAGGCCGAAGGAGCCGACCGCCCCCTCAATCCTGTAGTTTTGCGAGGGACCGTTTCCCCTCATGCCTTGCTGCAGCTCCTCCGTCCTCCAGCCCATGCTTTCACAAGTACGCAGCACCTCGGTCAACGGCAAGTAGCTGGCTCTCCAGCCTTGATCATCATGGCCGATCGGCATATATTCAATAAAGCGGACATGCAAGTCATCCTCCCGGCTGAGCTGCAGAAAGTCGGCAATTTCGTCCTCATTGATTCCTTTCATCAAGACGACATTGAGCTTAATCGGGAACAGTCCGGCTTGCTTGGCCGCCTGAATGGCCTGCAGCACCCGCTTCACATCGCCGCCGCGCGTAATGAACCGAAATCGGTCCTCGCGAAGCGAATCCAGACTAATATTAATCCGGGTCAGCCCGGCCGCCTGCAGCAGTTCCGCCCGCTGCGCGAAATAAATACCGTTCGTCGTCAGCGCAAGGTCCTCAATCCCCGGAATGCTGCTCAGCCTTGCGATCAATTGATCCAGATTTCGGCGTACAAGCGGCTCTCCGCCTGTCAAGCGAAGCTTCCGCACCCCGTATCCGGCAAGCACACGCACGACCTCATAAATTTCATCGAACGACAAAATGTTCTCCTCCGGCTCGAACTGCATTCCCTCCTCAGGCATGCAGTACACACAGCGGAGATTGCAACGGTCCGTGACGGAAATACGCAGATAATCGTGAATGCGTCCAAAACGGTCAACCAGTACCTGGGCCATTTCCGTTCACCTCACTTTCTGAACTAGGTTAGGATACCTTTTGCGAACAAGCCCCGGCTTCAACGAAGATTGCTCATAATGATGCCTGCCGTCTCTTCAATCGCTTTATCCGTCACATTAATAACGAGGGCTCCGACCTGCTTCATCAGTGATTGCGCGTAAGCAAGCTCTTCCTCAATCCGCTCCATCGTCGCATATTTCGCGCCGAACGGCAGCCCGACAGCCTTCAACCGCTCCGTGCGGATTTTATAAAGCTTGTCCGCGTCCATCGTCAGTCCGACAATCCGGTCGCCCGGCACGAGAAACAGCTCCTTGGGCGGCTTAACCTCGGGAACAAGCGGCAGATTGGACACCTTGATTCCTTTATGCGCCAAAAAAATACTCAGCGGAGTTTTGGAGGTCCGGGATATGCCGATCAGGACGAGACTCGCCTTCAGCAAAGAACTCGTATCCCGTCCATCGTCACATTTGACGGCGAACTCCACCGCCTCTACGCGGCGAAAATAATCGTCATCCAGCCGATGCAGCAAGCCCGGCTCCCGCTTGGGCGAATCATTAAACGTATCCACAAAGGCTTCCATCATCGGCCCCATAATGTCGACCGCTCTGACGCCGAGCCGCAGCGCCTCCTCCTTCATCGTCTCGCGCAGCTCCGGCTGTACAAGCGTGTAAGCCACGAAGCCGCCGCGCTTGGCCGCAGATTCCAAAATCGAGCGGATTTCATCCTCCGACTTGATGTGGCCGATTCGTTTTGTCGTCACCTGATGGGCGTCAAATTGCCGGATGGTTGCCTTCACGACCGCCTCAGCCGTTTCCCCGACTGAATCGGAGCATATCGTAATCTGGTATTGCCTATCTTCCTTCATCCCGTTTTTCTCCTTAGTTGTCCGAATCGCCGCCGTTTACCGATCCAAAGCCAGATCGAGCAAAATATGGGTCATGATCGTCTTGGTCATACGTCCGACCACTTCCCAGCGGGCTCGGTTGCCAGGCTGGTCGGTTTTGGCCGGTATGACAACAGGCAAGCTATCCACCTGATGATTAATCATTTTGCGGGCCGCATCAATAATCGACTCGTCCGGGGAAACGTGAACCACATTCGGCTCGCGTGTCATCACCATGCTGACCGGCATCGAGGCCGCATTGGGATTACCCAGCGTAAATTTCAACAAATCCTTGCGGGATATAATTCCGGACAAGCAGCCGTCCTCGCCGATTACGATCAGGCTGCCTACATTTTCCATAAAAAGCGATACGATAGCGTCGTGAATCGAAGCCTGCTCCGCCACAACGACCGGTACGGATTGCACATCCCGAATTTTCATAGCCAGCAGCTTCCGCGAAACGTGAGACCCCGCATTGACGGAAGATCCCGCTGTATATCCAACCTTCGGCTTGGCATCAATCAGGCCGAGCATGACAAGCAGCGCCAGATCGGAGCGCAAGGTCGGTCGGCTCAACCCGAGCATCTCTGCTATTTGTTCGCCGGTAATCGGCGCATTCGCTTTTACTAGCTCAACAATCTGTAATTGGCGCGCAGTCAGTTCGATGACCCGTCCCTCCTCATGTTACAGCGGCTTGTTCCAACCGCTTCACCCATTCTAATTGTACCAAAAACCGCCCTTTTCTCCTAGAACCGTTTCGTTCGAAGCATCCTCAATAAAGCACAATATATATCCGATTAATATTTATATATTGCATAATATATACCTATTTATTATACTACAAATAAATAAATAGTACGATGATACATGAGGGAGTGGAACTGTTTGGAAAGAGAACTGGCACTAGAGATTGTAAGGGTAACGGAGCTAGCTGCACTGTCAGCCTCCAGCTGGATGGGACGCGGTGACAAGCATCAGGCGGACGGCGCGGCAACTGCGGCAATGCGGGCGATGTTTGATTCGATTTCTATACGGGGCACTGTTGTCATTGGCGAAGGCGAAATGGATGAAGCGCCGATGCTGTACATTGGAGAAGAGCTTGGCAACGGACAGGGGCCTGAGGTAGACGTCGCGGTCGATCCGCTGGAGGGTACGGAGCTCGTTGCCAAAGGACTAAACAATGCGCTTGCCGTCATCGCAATCGCGGGCAAGGGCCAGCTTCTGCACGCTCCCGACATGTACATGGAGAAGCTGGCTGTAGGCGCCGCGCTGGCAGGCAAGCTCAGCCTGGATGATCCGCTCGAAAGCACGCTGCATAAAGCCGCCGCGCTGCTGGATAAACCGCTGAGTAACCTGACCGTCATGATTTTGGACCGGGAGCGGCACCAGGAGCAAATTGCTACGCTGCGTCAGGTTGGCGTAAGGATCAAGCTGCTGAGCGATGGCGACGTGGCGGGTGCGGTGGCACCGGCGTTGGCTGAATCCGGGATTGACCTTTATGTCGGCTCTGGCGGCGCTCCTGAAGGCGTGCTGGCCGCCGCTGCGCTCCGCTGTCTGGGCGGCGAACTGATCGGCCGCCTGATGCCTGCAAATGAAGCGGAACTTGCACGCTGCCATGCGATGGGCATTCATGATCCGCTAAAGCTGCTTCGGATGGATGATATGATCGGCACCGAGGATGTCATTTTTGCCGCCACCGGCATTACACCGGGCGAATTTCTCAACGGCGTCCGCTACACATCGGACCATCGTGCAGAAACCCATTCCATCGTCATGCGCGCCAAAACCCGCACGATTCGCTATATTCAATCGAGCCATTACTTGCCGAACAAGCAGCTGTTAAATGAAATTCTTCAGCTGCAGCATTGATTTTACATCTTCCTGTGTTAATATTTATGGTGGTAAATGATTGACCAGGAAGAAGGTTAGCTCGATGAGTATTTTATTTTTTACAGCTGTCGGTCTGTTTGCCGCGACCTTCGGCAGCCTTGTCGGACTAGGGGGCGGAGTTATTATCGTTCCGGCGCTCGTCTATCTCGGTCCGTTATTTGTCGGACAGACAATCTCCGTCTCTACTGCCGTCGGCACCTCGCTGGCCGTTCTGATTTTTACCGCGCTGTCTTCGACCATGACCTTTGTCAAGCAGAAGCGTGTAGATTTCAAAAGCGGCTGGCTTTTTGTGCTGACCTGCGCCCCCGGCGCCGCGCTTGGCTCCTATGTCACCCAGTATGTGGACGCTGATGCGTTTCAGCTGAGCTTTGGCATTTTTATGCTGCTTATGGCCATTCTCCTGATTGTCCGCGGCTACATCAAGCCGCTCAGCATTCGCTGGAGTATCGTTCGCACGTATACGGATGTGACCGGAGCCACATTTGAATACGGGTACGGCCTGCTGCCCGCCCTTGCGCTTGGGCTGATCGTCGGGTTTATTTCGGGACTGCTCGGGATCGGAGGCGGCTCCTTATTTGTTCCCGCGATGGTGCTGCTGTTCCGTTATCCGCCTCATGTCGCGACAGCAACCTCGATGTTTGTGATTTTGCTTTCTTCGATGCTCGGAACGTTTACGAAAATGTCCCTCGGGCAGGTTGATTACTGGATGGTTTTGTATTTGGCGCCAACCGCTATTATTGGAGGCTGGCTCGGAGCGAAAATTGCGAGCAAGCTGAGCAGCGACAAGCTGCTGTGGGTGCTGCGTATTTCCTTCGCCCTGATCGCCATCAAGATGATGCTGGAAGGACTTCAAGTTTTATAACCGTATAAAACGCTCCCTTCTCCCTCAAACTAAGATAAAATTGAGGAGCCAAGGGGGCGTTTGACTTGGATTCACGTGCCATAAAACGATGGGCTTCCTGTGCTGCCGCCTGTCTGCTGCTAACCGCTTGTACCGCCAAATCTGCTCCAGTCCCTGCTTCTCCGTCCAATGCTTCAAGCACGGGCGCTTCCGGAGCATCGTCTTTGGCCGCTGACCTTCCCGAGGCTCTGACAGCCCCCCCATCAACCGCATCCGAGACCCGCGATCGTCTCGCTGGCTCTGCTTCGGGGCTCGTTGCCATGCCGCCGGCGCCGTTTGGCGCGCTCCGCCATTTTGAGCTTCGGGCTTCTTCCGTACCTTCGCCACCCGCATCAGCTTCCGGACCAATCCGGCTTCGCCTCAAACCGTTTGCCGTCCGATTTCCGTCGTCCAGGCCGGGATCTCCTTCACCGGCAGCCGTCTCCGGGGCGGAAGGCCGCACACAGGTCGCCCCGCAGCTGCCGGGAGCCGTCCCTGGCGTGACTGCGCCTGTGCCTGACGCGACACCGGACAGCTCTGCGCCGCCGAAGCCAAATCCCGCCGGTTCCAAAACTGCGGTTTCCAAGCGGGTCCGGCAAGCTGTCCGGCAAAGCTCGCAGGGAACAGGCTCACATTTGACCTTGTCCCAGCTGGCTAAAAAGTACCCTGATCTGCTGCTGCTGCACGGCCGTGCCAACAACCGGCAGGTGGCCCTCACCTTTGACGATGCGCCCGATGCTGTTTATACGCCCCAAGTGCTTGATATTTTAAAGGCACATCATATTCACGCCACCTTTTTTCTAATTGGCAAGCAAGCCGAGAAGCACCCCGCCATTGTGAAACGAATCGTTCAAGAGGGGCACGTCATTGGCAATCATTCTTATTCGCATCCATTGTTCACCAAGCTTTCGCAAGAAAGCTTTCAACAGCAAATTACGAAAACCCAGTCGGTTCTAACGCCCTTGATCGGTTACACGCCGCGTCTCGTGCGTCCTCCCTATGGAGAAATTAAAGAAAACCAGCTTCTCTGGGCGTCCGGGCAAGACTACTTGATCGTGAACTGGAATGTCGATTCGCTCGACTGGAAGCAGCTTGGTGAAGCGCAGGTGGCGAATAATATTCTGAATCATGTGCAGGCCGGCTCCATCGTTTTGCAGCACTCCGGCGGCGGACCTTCCCAAAATTTAAAGGGAACCGTGCAAGCCTTGCCGCATGTCATCGCCCAGCTGCAAAGCCGCGGGTACCGGCTGGTTACCGTGCCTGAGCTGCTTCGGGTGACAAAAGGAAAAACCAAACCATAAACCGATGCATATCTACTCCAATAAAGAAAAAACCGGCGCAACCATGAAGAGTCAGGACTCGTATTCCTGACATTCACTGCTGTGCCGGGGCTTTCGCCGCGTACATTTTCCTTATTCCTTATTGGTTTCGTGACTGAAATATTTTTGGGGACAGCGCTTGTTCGAATTGTTGCCGGGCAGGCGGAATTTCCTCTGGAAACTCCTCCGGATGTCTACGCTTTAATTCCGCGATATGATGGCCGCGCCCCGTCTCTTCGAGCCGCTGGATATACTCCTTCAAATATCCCCCTAAATATTGGTTAATCAACACGTTTGACTGGAATGCTCTAATGTCAAACTGCAGACCGTGATCTCAGACATTTTCGGTGTTTCAGGGCGAAACTTGCTGACTCGCCTGTTGGAGCAAGGCTACATCGACGAGGACGACATTGAGCACCGCGTTAAAGGACAGGTCAAGAAAAAGATTGCCGCTACTGCCGACTCCATCTTCGGTACCTTGGATGATCACCAGATTTTCATAATTCGCCAGTCTTGGGATCATATTGAGTATCTTGAAAAGTCGATTCAAAAACTGGACGAGAAGATCGACAGTTACTTGGAAAAGTACAAGGAGGAAGTTGAACGGCTCCAAACCATGCCAAGCGTCAGTAAAGTAACGGCTGCTTGCATCATTGCTGAAATCGGAACGGATATGTCTCAATTCCCTAACTCGGACCATTTGAGTTCATGGGCGGGTGTGGCCTTAGGGAATCACGAAAGCGCTGGTAAAAAAAAGTACAGCTGCCGTCAAAGGCAATCCACATATAAAGGTTGCATTATGCGAAGCCGCGTGGGCGGCGTCGCGATCACGAAAGACCGGGCTAGCGGTGAAATACTGGAAAGTTGCATCACGTCGCGGAAAGAAGAAAGCGTTAATCGCTCTGGCTCGAAAGATGCTTGTGATTATCTACCATATGTTAAACGATAAAACGAAATACAAGGAAGAACAGCAGGCTTCGTAGCCGCAACTTAACCACTATTTCCATCCATACTCCTATTTATACAGGGTCACCGAAATCGGTTGCTCCGGGCATCCTATTGGCTTTTTAGCGATCACACGATGGTAAAGTTAGCTAATACCGGCGAGAGGGCTGGAGCCTCCACCCAAGCCCAGGGTGCCGCGGCGGATCAACAACTGGCGGAGGAGCTGATGTCCAGTGGCTGCTGAGCCTCCGTCCTGTCCTGTACCCAGGCTCTCCGGCAAGACAGCTCTTAATCCTCGAAATCAGTTGAATATGCCACGTCCTTCTGCTTTTCATGAGCAGCTGATGGATTATTACGAAATGCAAAAAAGAACTCTGCTAACGGACGCGTGCCTTCAAATTTTGGATGACAGGCCCGTTTTGGAGTTCATTAGCTTCTTTATTTTCAAAAATCCCCGGTATTTATAAAGGAAAAAGTCGCTTTCGGCGACCTTCCTAGAGAGCAGAACTGGAACGCTATAATTCCCGCCTTCTTCCCCAAACGTTTCTCATACTACAGCTGTCGTCGCAGGGGCTACCGGGCTTGTTGGCAAGCAGCTTGTAAAGCAGTTGCTTGATCATCCCGCATATCGCCGCTTCGTTGTTCTTGTGAGAAGAAACCTGGGCATTTCTCACCCCAAGCTGGTGCAAAGGCTCATTTCTTTTGATCGTCTTGAGGAAAAGTTGGATGCGGAAACGGTGAAAGAGGCTGATGTTTTCTGCGCGTTAGGAACCACGAGCAGACAAGCGGGCAGTCAAGAAGCATTTCGACAAGTAGACTATGTGTGTCCTTTCATACGGATTGTTTTTTTGTCATGACTCGATTTCCTTTCTTTTGCTAATCGGCTGCAATTATGGGATCACGCCCTTCAACTTTGGACCTTTACCGTATCCGAAATTTGTTCCGTAGCCGTATTGTTTTTTCAGACTGGAATTTGAACATCAAGGATTGCAATTCCCAAGCCCCTAGCGGAAATAATAACGATTAATGAAAGGATGGCGACATTGAATCTCCCAATATGATTTAAGTAAATGCATCCTCCGTAGTCCTAATTAACCGGATCAACTTTTATTAATCTTTATAATCTGTAGCATAAGCTACCTCTTTTTGTTCCTCTGATGCAGCTATTCGTGAAGTTAACTCTTATAAACAAGCTCATAAGCGTAGCGGCAACCCGATCGCCGCGTTCCAGTAATAAACCATGTTTTCATGAAAATTACCTCCATATTTAGCTAGGATATTTTAATTCCTACTCTTCTTACTGGCTTTTAATGAGATGACTTCAGACTCCAGCACTTCAATGGCCGGGCCTCTTCCATGCGCCATCATAATCATAACTTGAGCCACATCTTGACATTGGATAGCTTTCATTCTGGCTAGTCGGCCAATCAAAAATGGATCAATCAAGCGAAAAATAAGGTCCGTTGCCCGATCCCAAAAGCTTGCGCCTTCACGATCTCCCAACAAAAGGGAGGGGCGCAAGATGACAAGACGCGATAGTCCGAGGGACAATAGTTCCCGCTCCAATTGTCCTTTAACACGTGTGTAGAACATCCGGGACTTCTCGGAAGCCCACATTGCGGTAACAATGATATAACTGGAGGCGCCTTGCCGAAGAGCGGCTTTAGCCAGAGCTAACGGATACTCATGATCCACTTTACGGAAGGCTTCTTTTGAGCCTGCTTGCTGGATTGTCGTGCCTAAGGTACAAAAGACATCGGCAGCTTTTAGCACAGAAGCATCCAATTCGCTTTCCAACCGGTCAAAAGAAATCAGTTTTTCTACCAGCTTCGGGTGGGAAATGCCCATACTCCGGCGCACCAGTACAATGACTTCTCGATATGACGAGTCCTCAAGCAAGCGCTGTACAAGCTGTCTCCCCATCATTCCTGTAGCGCCGGCCACAACAGCCGTGTCAGTCTGTTTTCTGGTTGTCATCCTGACCTCCGTTTTTCCTACGACCTATGGTCCGGCTGTACGAACAACGATATAATTCTTATAATATCCATCCTAATAACAATTCATCGTTTCCGAACATCTTCTTTAAAATCTCGCTGAAATCCATCCAGACCATTCTTCTCGATGATATCAATCACTTCTGCCGGCAAGGTAGCTGATAATTTACAGCCGGTTATAATCGAGCCCTCTGCTTGTAAAATCTCCATTACATCTTCTGGAGTTACTGCCTGCGAATCGCAAATAACGAGCAAACGTCTCCTTGTCAAGATGAGCCTCCTTAAGCAATTCCGCAATAGCGTATGCTTCCTCCATCGTTATAAAGAAATTGGTATGCTTGACAAAGAAAATTCCGTCTTTTTTCCAGTACGTTGTTGTTTTCGGCAGAAGAGGATCAAATTTAGCCATTTTCTTTCACCCTTTCGTGTCATGATGGTGTGTCAGCTTAGCTGAACATTTTGAGGATTCTGTCGTAGGCACGATCTCCAAAGACGTTTTTTATAAATACCATCGGTTTTGCCATAAAACCGACCAGGTAGCGCGTTTTCGGTCTTTTTACGGTCACTGCTTTGCCGATGGTGCGTGCAATCAACTCCGGTTTTGATAATTGATTACCTGTATAATTTTTGATCATTCCCTCAGCCGCCTTGTTTGCAGCCTGAGCATAAGGGCCTTTGGCCGACACCTTTTTTAGATTTTCCGCAGCAATGATTCCCCAGTCGGTTTTGATTCCACCCGGCTCTACTACAATGACATCAATACCAAACGGCTCCAATTCCAAGCGCAAGCAATCCGAAAGACCTTCCACTGCGAATTTGGTTGCATGATACCATCCTCCAAAGCTGGTCCATAGTTTCCCACCCATTGAGGATACATTAACAATTTTACCGAATTTGTGTTTTCGCATGCTCGGCACCACAAGCTGAATCAGTCTGGCCAATCCAAACACATTCACTTCCATCTGTCGCCGCGCCTCTTCCATGGGAATATCCTCAACGGCCCCATAGGAACCATACCCTGCGTTGTTAACAAGGACGTCAATTCTTCCTTTCTCTTGAAGAATCTAATTGACCGCCTGAATCATGGATTCGTCATTTGTAACGTCCAAAGATATGGGGCGAATGCCTTTTGTTGCAAGATCTTGCATCTTATCGATACGCCGCGCCGCCGCATAAACGGTAAAACCTTTGTTTTTCAGTTCAATAGCTGCTTCCTTGCCAATCCCCGAGGATGCGCCTGTAATTAATGCAACTTTTTGAGCCATGAGTAAAACCTCCGTTTATATTTATTTGATTATGAGTCAATTACAAATGACTTAAAATCAATTGTCAACGATGTAAAATATCTTTTTCTCAGTGAACAGATTTCCCCTCCGATCGTAGTGTTATCCTGTACGAAACTTACTAATCTGAGTGCTTTTTTTCAATCACAGCGAGCTATTTCTTTGGCTAGATGTATTTGAACAGTGTGATCGTGAGTTAATTTGTTGCTGATGAACTTATTTTTCAAAAAAAGGCACCTCCTCGCGAGAGGAAGTGCCTTTTTTGGGCCATTAGGGAAAATCTAATATACTATCAATTGCCCGCTATGAACCTGTTATTAGTGATTACGCAACAACGCAAACATATACTCACATCTGGAACACAACACGAAGGTATCTTCAGCTCAAGCAATGAGTGAGGTACTAAACTCAAATAAAAAAAGCTCATCAGAGAATGTCTCTAATGAACTCTTTTTTTCGATACCGGCGAGAGGACTCGAACCTCCACGGTTTCCCTCTCGATTTTGAGTCGAGCGCGTCTGCCATTCCGCCACGCCGGCACATATTTTGTCTGTCACCTTTCCTTTAATTTAAGAAAAAGCTTAGACATTGTAAACTAAAAAGAAATGGCGTGCCCTAAGAGATTCGAACTCCTGACCTTTTGATTCGTAGTCAAACGCTCTATCCAGCTGAGCTAAGGGCACAAATAATAAAATGGAATGTGGTGCCGAAGACCAGGGTCGAACTGGTACGGTGGTCACCCACCGCAGGATTTTAAGTCCTGTGCGTCTGCCGATTCCGCCACTCCGGCGTAACTTTGGAGGCGCCACCCAGACTCGAACTGGGGGTAGAGCTTTTGCAGAGCTCTGCCTTACCACTTGGCTATGGCGCCATCATANGTGCGTCTGCCGATTCCGCCACTCCGGCGTAACTTTGGAGGCGCCACCCAGACTCGAACTGGGGGTAGAGCTTTTGCAGAGCTCTGCCTTACCACTTGGCTATGGCGCCATCATATTGGAGCGGAAGACGGGAATCGAACCCGCGACCCTCGCCTTGGCAAGGCGATGCTCTACCGCTGAGCCACTTCCGCAAAATAAAACTGGGGATCTAGGATTCGAACCTAGGGGTGACGGAGTCAAAGTCCGTTGCCTTACCGCTTGGCTAATCCCCAATACAAGGGTAAAAATGGGGCGATCGATGGGACTTGAACCCACGAATGCTGGAGCCACAGACCAGTGCGTTAACCCCTTCGCCACGACCGCCATATTAAATTTGTTTGGCAGGGGCAGCAGGAATCGAACCCACACCAAAGGTTTTGGAGACCTTTGTTCTACCTTTAAACTATGCCCCTAT
This sequence comes from Paenibacillus sp. sg306046, assembly GCF_059821225.1. Classification (NCBI taxonomy): domain Bacteria; kingdom Bacillati; phylum Bacillota; class Bacilli; order Caryophanales; family Paenibacillaceae; genus Paenibacillus; species Paenibacillus sp. sg306046. The sequence goes on along the minus strand of NZ_JCAMRT010000035.1, from coordinate 392 downwards.
GAAAGTGGTGGAGGCTGATGGATTCGAACCACCGAACTCGTCAGAGAACAGATTTACAGTCTGCTGCGTTTGGCCACTTCGCTAAGCCTCCGAATAAAACTATGGTGCCGCCGAGAGGACTTGAACCCCCAACCTACTGATTACAAGTCAGTTGCTCTACCAGTTGAGCTACAGCGGCATATGATGTTAAATGGTGGCTCGGGACGGAATCGAACCGCCGACACGAGGATTTTCAGTCCTCTGCTCTACCGACTGAGCTACCGAGCCTTATTCCATTTCATGAAACCAAAAGATTCCCATCCTGAATACAGGATTTAAATCATGGCGGAGCCGACGGGATTCGAACCCGCGGTCTCCTGCGTGACAGGCAGGCATGTTAGGCCTCTACACCA